>JAYTTM010000287.1:0-2045 GCA_043745055.1 Chitinophagaceae bacterium
AATATTTGTTACCTCACTAATTCTTTTTTGGTTATTGCCCGCTGGCATAAAGAGATAAATTCTGTATAATAATTTTGGGCTGAAAAAAATTGTATTATCATCAACTTCAGTTGCGCTTGTTCCGTTCTTTTGTCGGGTGCTTTTAGCTTTTACTCCGGCACAAGTCTGGCTTCTTCCTCCCCCCGTTGGGGAGGTCGGGTGGGGCTTCACCGGGGTAAACGTTTCAATCCGCCAAGCCCTTGAGGTGATTGTTATTTTTCAGCATTTGGGTACATCGATTGGTATTGCAGGATCTGGGAGATTCCTTGAATCTATCCCGGGCAGTTGCTGCTTGTCCACTCCACGAAGATAGCCCCACATGTTTCGAGACTTTTGTTTTACGTTGCCCTATTTGTCAATTACGTAAGCCTTATGTTTTTGGAGTGAGCCTACTTGCAATTTGAAGGAAGGAAGAAAAGTTATTAATTCTTCGATTTTGCTTGTAAAGCAATTAAGAACAACGATTGTAACAGGATATTTATCTAGATTCTGTTGGTGCAGTATGTTTTTATCAATAGTCAGTAAAATGTCAAACTTATTTCCTACACAATATGTCATCAACTTATCATTCTTTATTCCGCTCAATTCTAATTCTCCAACTGTAAAAACTTCAAATTCTTCTAAATATTTTTTTAAGCGTTTGGTAATGCATTCGTCAAGCAATATTTTCATTTAGAATATTTGATGACGTTTCAATTAACTTCTGTGACATTTCAAGAACTCGTACAACTTGATTCCTGCTTACACCTTCAAAGTCTTCAAGAAATAGGTCGATAGAGTCACCTGTCTCTAAATAGTCGAAAAGATTTTTTATTGGGACTCTCGTTCCAAAAAAAACCGGAGTACCTCCTAGAATTTCCGGATCTATATTTATCACACGTGTGTCCATAACTTTAAGTTTAGATTGTTAAATTTACACTAATTTATTGGGACTATAATGCTGAAAAAGGGTGGCGTACAACAATCTATTTTAGTTTGTATTTGCGCTATTTATTATACTTGGTTGGCGGTAACATACAGTTAGTCAAAATAATGCTCCGGTGAGGTTTTCGCCATATACACTTTAAATCACAATGCAGCTGCTGCGAAACCCCAACGTCTAAAGTAGCTACCAAATTATACTCCCACATCCGTATTTTATAACTCTATGCAATGGCAATAATGCTACAACAAGGCATTGCAACATTTTATGAAATACAATTGGTGAATTATTTTAAACCCATTCATTAACTGGATGTTTAAAGAGTAGATGCATTTATTGCAGAAATACAGTAAGTCGGGGTTTCGCCTTTGGAATCTTTTAGATCGAAGATTATCCGTGCGAAAATCCCGTCTGGACAAAAGTCAAAATATCCGCTTTCCGAAGTTTTAAAATCCGCACAAAGCCTGCTGACTGTAAGCCGAATAAGATTCCTAATCGGCTCATAAAATATGTATACTTGAGCCGATTAAATTTGTTAATCGGCTCATGATACGGTTTAACTGGGAACAAGATAACTGGCCAAACTTTAAATACAACGTTGTAAAGGCAGACGTGTGGCTGTTTACACTGGCTGAAAAAACGGGGCATTTCACCGGTATGCTGAAATCCCTTCCAGCTTCGGCACAAATGGAAGCCGTGATAGATGTGATGACTGTAGAAGCCATCAAAACATCTGCAATAGAAGGAGAATTTATGAGCCGCAAAGAAAATCAAATTTCACAAATCACAGATCACAAATCGCTTTTCATGCTTTCCGCAATCAGCCTGTGAAAATGATGCGTTCCGGATTCTCTTGTAACTGAGTAGCGGCCATGTTTATAAAATCTGGAGATGATACCTTTTTGAACACTTTCTACAATTTCTTCATCTTCCAATTCTACTTTATCAAGGCTGCTGCCGGCACCTTTATCGTACTTTTCTTCTTTCCACATGTAAGTTATAAATGAAACCTTTGTTTTATTCACTGCCAATGGCTGAACAATGTTTATAGATAATCCCCATGGATAAAAATTGAACATCATAT
>JAYTTM010000288.1:0-2045 GCA_043745055.1 Chitinophagaceae bacterium
GAAAGCAGGTTTGCATTTGATGTGATGCAACAATTAAGGCATAATGGAATTTCAGCAGAGTTGTACCACGAGTTTGCAAAAGTTAATAAACAGTTTCAATATGCAGAGCGAAAAAAAATTGCTTATGCGGTTATCATTGGCAGCAAAGAAATAGAACAAAAATATTGCCTGGTAAAAAACCTGGCAACAGGCTTACAGGAAGTGGTGGTTTTTGAAAGATTGTATGATTTTTTTAACAGCAAATAAAAGTTATTAATAGTTTAGAAATTAAGTTGTGTTATAGTCATTCTTTTATCTATGTTTAGAGTGGTTAGATGGTTAGACCAAACCCTTATAACAAACCATTAATACAAACAATATTTTTCAGCATTTATAATAAATCATTTTATGCAACACGCTAACCGTTTCGCCATCATCATTGCCAGCCTGGTAATATTGGCCTCCTGCAAAAAAACAAATACACAGGGAAGAATGATACCAAATACCGCTGCTATTGTAGTACATATAAATGGTTATTCTTTATCCGAAAAATTGCCCTGGACCACCATAAAAGACAATCCACTTTTTAAGGAAATATATGATGACAGTTCTGTAACGGATGCCATGAAAAAGCTGTTAGATAATCCTGAAAACTCGGGCATTGATACTAAAAAAGATATGCTCTTTTTTATACAAAAAGACAGCTTGGGCGGCTATATTGGTTTTGAAGGAACAATAAAAGATGAAACTGCATTTAAAAACTTCAACAATAGTTTACTGAAAAAAGGGAACTCTAGAGAAAGTGAAGGCATTAATTTTATCAGCCATTCCCAAATGGCAGTTGGCTTTAACAGCAAAAGTTTTGTTTACACTATTGATGCGCCTCATCTTGGCCAAATGGATAAATTAAGCAGAAGGATGATTAAAGATTCTATAGATATCGATAGCCGAAAACCAAGGGATATTTTAGCAACTTGTAAAGCTGTTTTTGCGCTGCAGGAAAATAACTCATTGGGTAAAGAGGAAAAATTTTCGAGCCTGCTGGAAGAGAAGGGAGATATTCATTTTTGGATGAATACACAGGAATTAAGTACAGGTGCCGGTATGCCTTCGGCCCTTGCCATGGTTAACCTGGAAAAATGGTTTACCGATAGCAGAACCACTGCAACACTCAATTTTGATAAAGGCAAAATAAGCATCAATAGCCACAGTTATTCAGGCAGTGAATTATCCGGCATATTTAAAAAATACCAGGGCGTAAAAATTGATGAAGAGATGATAAAACGCATACCAGGTAAGGATGTTGCTGCTGTAATGGCTTTAAACTTTAAGCCGGAAGGTCTTAAAGAATTATTGAAAACTTTTAACCTGGATGGTTTTATAAATGTCGGGCTTACGTCGCTGGGTTTAAAGATGGATGATTTTATTAAAGCCAATAAAGGAGACGTTGTAATTGCTATTTCAGATTTTAAAATGCAACCTGATACTGCTGCAAAAAAAGTTTTGGATGAAGCAGGTGTAGCAGCACCCTTTGCACAAAAGCCTTCGTTCAATTATATTTTTGCAACATCCATTGCAGATAAAGAGGCGTTTAATAAATTAATTGCAACCGGCAAAAAACTAGGCGATAAATTTATAGATGAAGCTAATATTCCGCTTGCCTTCAATAGCAACAACAACTATTTTGTGTTAAGTAATACTAAAGAAATTGCAGATAAATACATAGCTGGCAGCAATAATACATTCGATTTTATCAGCCAGATAAACGGGCAGCCATTTGGTGGTTATGTTAACATGCAATCTATAATGAAGGCTTTTGAAAGCGAGGCTAAAAAAGACTCAACCAGTAAAATAATGTATCAGGCATCTGTACAGCTTTGGGATAATATATTATGGAAAGGCGGCGAAATTAAAGACGGTGCACTTATACAATCTTTTGAAATAAACCTGATGGATAAAACCACCAACAGCCTGGCACAACTAAACCAGTATGCCAATAAAATTGGAAAAGTTTACAGTGAAAAAAGAAAAAAAGAAAAAGAAGATATCATGGCATTTGAAGATGC
>JAYTTM010000289.1:0-2044 GCA_043745055.1 Chitinophagaceae bacterium
AGATTTGATCCCATTATTGACTTCATCGTTCAAAACAAGATACCTGTACTGGGCCATTTAGGCGAACCCAAAAATTGCTGGCTGCCTGCTGATAAAATGACCATCAAAGGCGACAAGAGTTACTATACAGAATTTCCCATCTACCACATGTACCTGCACCCGGAGTATCCATCGTACGAGGAGCAAATTGCAGCAAGAGACCGCTTTATAAAAAAGCATCCTGACCTAAAATTTATTGGCGCTCATCTCGGAAGTTTGGAATGGAGTGTTGATGAACTGGCGAAGCGTTTGGACGAATTCCCGAACATGGCGGTTGATATGGCTGCAAGAATTTCACACCTACAATTTCAAAGCGTAAACAACTGGAAAAAAGTACATGACTTCATTATAAAATACCAGGACAGGTTGTTGTATGCTACAGATGATGTAGTGACAGAAACATCTAATTTTGGGGAAATGAAAAATGGCCTGCATGAAACGTGGATTAAAGACTGGCAGTTTTTTACCAGCAGCGATAGCATGACTTCCCGTGACTTTGATGGTAAATTCCGGGGCCTGCAATTACCCAAAAAAGTGGTTGATAAAATTTATCGGGAGAATGCAGAGAAATGGTATCCGGGAACCCGGCAGTTGAAGTGACAAATCGAATTTTTGTGTTCATTATGATTCCAGATTTAAAATTTGTGCTTCATAATTTTTTTCAAAATTGGTGCAATCGTTTGATAATAATTTGCAAACCGAATTGCTATAATTTTATTAATAATTGAAATTGCTTACTCATAAATAATATTTACAGCTATGATTTCAAAACGCAGAAATTTTCTGAGACAACTTACCATCGGCACCGGTGCATTGGTTACAGGTATGCCTTCCTTTGCAAAAGTGATTGCAGATGAAAGCGACCGTTCTTTCATGCTACAACAACTGGAGGCACAAGCAGTAGGGTTCAACATGTGTGGATACGCAGCACCTAAGCTGGATAAAGTACGTGTGGGTATCATCGGCCTCGGTATGCGTGGGCCCGGTGCAGTGGAAAGGTTATCCTTTATTGAAGGGGTTGAAATAAAAGCACTATGCGATCAGTATCCTGACCGGGTTGACAAAGCTCAAAAAATATTGGAGAAGAAAGGCCTTCCCAAAGCAACTGCTTACAGCGGCAGTAAAGAGGCATGGAAACAGTTGGTAAACAGGCCGGATATTGACCTGGTGTATATTACCACACCATGGAGCTGGCATACGACGATGGCTGTTTACGCCATGGAGCATGGAAAACATGCAGCTTCTGAAGTATCCGCAGCCAGGACTTTAGAAGAATGCTGGCAGTTGGTGAACACCTCTGAAAGAACAAAGAAGCATTGCATGATGCTGGAGAATTGCTGCTACGACTTTTTTGAATTACTTACGCTTAATATGGCAAGGAACGGTATGTTTGGCGAATTGATACATGCAGAAGGTGCCTACCTGCACAATCTGTTAGAGCTCAATTTTAGTAAGACTGGTTATGCAGAAATGTGGAGGTTAAAAGAGAATGCAAATCGTAACGGCAACCTCTATCCCACACACGGTTTGGGCCCTATTGCACAATGCATGAATATCAACAGGGGCGACCAGATGGATTATCTCGTTTCTACTTCCAGTAACGATTTTATGATGGGTGCTATGGCAAAAGAAAAAGCAGCAACTGATCCATTCTTTGCTCCTTTTAAAGATAAAAAATTCAGGGGCAATATGAATACCACCATTATTAAAACAAAGAAAGGAAAAACAATGATGGTGCAACATGATGTAACTTCTCCAAGGCCTTACTCCAGGATACATTTAATTAGCGGTACTAAGGGTATTGCCAGCAAGTGGCCTGAGCCGCAGAAGATATCTTTTGGTGAAGGCTGGATTGATGAAGCTGAATATAAGAAACTGGAGGAGCAATTTACTCCGCCGATTGTAAAACATATCGGTGCCATTGCTAAAAATGTAGGCGGCCACGGTGGTATGGACTTCATTATGGACTGGCGCTTGATTGATTGCCTCCGCAACGGATTGCCAC
>JAYTTM010000290.1:0-2043 GCA_043745055.1 Chitinophagaceae bacterium
GGTAAGTCGCCCCAATAAACTACCTGTACAACAGCTTTAGCAATATGAAAAACGATGGCAGCTGCTATAGCGGTGGCTTCTTTATTCTCAGCTAAAAAAAAATCTGCCTGAATTACTGATGCAGAAAGTTGTACCTGTTGCCATGTCATCCTCAACGGAAAACCCCTTGCTTCCCTGTTTTGTTTGATGATATTATAGGCATCTTCTTTTTCATCCGGGGTTTCGCACAGTTTCAGGGAAAAATGATTGGCGAGCGCAATCTTTAAATTTTTTCTTGCATTGTACCAGATGGAGGAGGCGTATTCTTCATTGAACAGGCGCAGGTTATACGCATAATTTAAATCTGTTTTTACAATAGTAAACCCATTCCGGTAAAGGCTGTTGATCTGCTTGGATAAAAAGGATTCCTGGTAAATGGTTGGGGGCAGCGTTAATTTTAATGCCGCTAATCCTTTTGCGCTGGCCCATGCCGACAGTAATTGAATCGCCTCGTCAATGTAGCTGATCCTGACATCCTCCTGTAAAAAAGTGAACCCGCCAAAAGGTGCAGAAAACGGTGAACAAAAAGTGTTGTTTCTTATACCGCCGATAATACCCAAGCGGTATTTGCTGTCTTTAAAAAGAAGGTAATGCACCGATTCGCATTTGTCTTCGTTAATATGATTAAAATGGGCCCCTCCAAAAAAATGATAAGGATTTGCAATTACTTTTAAATATTCCTGGTACCCTGTTTCTACGATTTCCATTCTTTGAATGTTGAATAATCCCTTATATAATCGGCCTCCTCATAAACTGTAGATGCCAATACCAGGCAGATAGAACCGGAAGAAAAATTATCCAGTTCCCGCCACAATCCGGCGGGCATGTACAAGCCCATATATGGCCTTGATAAATGAAAGGTTCTTTTTACATTGCCATCATCAATAATAATATCAAAACTGCCACTTGCTGCCACTATTAATTGCTGAAGCTCCTTGTGGGCATGGCCGCCACGGGCTTCGCCACCCGGCACATCAAAGAGGTAGTAAATACGTTTGATAACAAAAGGTACTTCCTTATTATTATTCACTGCGGTAATACTGCCTGCAGGATTGTATATCCTGGGTAGTTGCAGCATGTTGCAATCAAATACTGTGGTGGCTTTCATTGTATAATTGCTGGTAAGCTTTAAAGTCATGGATATAATCTCCTGCACTGTATGCATTACTGGAAATGTGTAACCCTAAAGAGTTGGTAGAAAAGTTTTCCATTTGTCTCCAACTTAAGGGTGGCAGGTAAAGTCCGTAATAACTCCTGTTTAGTGAAAATTTTTCCATACTGCCATCCACTCTTGTGATAACAACATCAAAACTGCCGCTTAATGCAATGATGATTTCCTGCTGTTGCTTATAAGCATGTGCCCCCCTAACTTCACCACCGGGTACATCATAGGTCCAAAAAACCCGTTCAATAACAAAGGGCAACTGATCGGGGTTTTGCAAAAAAGTAAGATTGCCACGTGGGTCTGCAATTTTAGGGAAATGAATAAGGCGTGGATGCATGATATTTTTTGCGGACTATTTATTGTTGTTGAAAGATTGATTTTTGTCAGGTGAGCAACAATTAATATATTAACTATTGTAAGTTGATTGATCGCCAATTGAATACAATTTCGAATTTTCAGAGTCATGCTCCCCTCTCCTTTGGAGAGGGGCTGGGGGTGAGGTAAAACGAAATTCAATAACTTTTGGAATACGACCTACCAAACGATATATCACCCAGGTTAGACAATCTATCCCGGTTATTTTTTTCTCCCTATTTTATTGAATATTTTTTTCCACCAGGAAATTTCCTTTTCATCCTCTGCATATCCATACCCATACCCATATCCATAAGCATATCCATATCCATATCCATAACCTTTTCCGTAACCATAGCCCAACACCTTTTTATTGATGATACCGTTAAAAACGATGTTCATATTGGGGATGTTATTTTTCTGGTGGATATCGCTAATCAGTTTTAGAAAAACACTGTTGGTATAATTATGCCGGATAATGTACA
>JAYTTM010000291.1:0-2039 GCA_043745055.1 Chitinophagaceae bacterium
AGAAGGTGTGCAAAAAGTTAAAGAAGATGATAAAATTAAATTTGAATACAAAACTCCGCAGGAGGTAATTGCTAACTTAAAATTAAAAGCGGAATAGCCTTGACCTTTCTTTTGCAGCAGCTCCGGAAATAATGGAGATGTTCAATATATCCCATAAAAAAATAAATATTCTATTTTAAATCTAAATTATAATCAGCTGTTTTAAACAGAAAGTTTTGCCTGATTGTAGCTAAACCCTTTCCCGGAAAGTGTTTAAATGATTTTAAAACCTCATAAAAAAATGTTTAATAAGTTTATACAAAGACCGGTTCTTTCGATAGTAATATCGCTGATAATTGTGTTTTTGGGTTTGCTGGCCTTAAATACTTTACCGGTAACCCAGTTTCCGTCCATCTCGCCTCCTAAAGTAACTATTATTGCAGATTATCCGGGAGCCAATGGTGAACTTATGACAAAAGCCGTCATCATTCCCCTGGAAAGAGCCCTAAATGGTATTCCGGGAATGAAATATATGGCCTCCGATGCAGGTAATGACGGAGAGGCTAATATTCAGGTGGTATTTAATCTTGGTACAGACCCAAACCAGGCGGCTATCAATGTACAAAACCGGGTGGCTTCTGTGGTGAATAAACTGCCGCCGCTGGTTGTAAGGGAAGGTGTTAAAATTAGCAGGGAAGAATCCAACATGCTGATGTACGTAAACCTTTACAGCAAGGACACTGCAACAGATCAAAAATTTCTGTTCAATTTTGCAGACATTAATTTACTGCCCGAGGTAAAAAGAGTGAACGGTGTGGGCTTTATTGACATACTTGGTACAAGGGAGTATGCCATGAGGATTTGGCTGAAACCAGACCGCATGCTGGCCTACAAAATTTCAGCCGATGAAATAATGACTGCATTGTCCTCACAAAGCCTGGAGGCCTCTCCCGGCAAAACAGGCGAAAGTTCCGGCAAAAGATCGCAGGCTTTTGAATACGTGTTAAAATATTCTGGCAGGTTTACTACAAAAGAGCAGTATGAAAATGTAATTGTAAAATCAAATGCTGCAGGTGAGTTGCTCCGCCTTAAAGATTTGGCCGATATTGAGTTCGGCAGTACCATGTACGATATTTACAGTAGCCTTAACGGCAAACCTTCAGCGGCAATTGTAATAAAGCAATCTTACGGCAGCAATGCAAGCCAGGTTATTAAGGATGTAAAAGCCAAATTAGAAGAAATTAAGAAATCTTCTTTTCCCAAAGGGATGGACTACGAAATAAGTTATGATGTATCCAAATTTCTGGATGCCTCCATTGAAAAAGTAATTCATACATTGATAGAAGCTTTCATCCTGGTAGGCCTGGTGGTGTTCCTGTTTTTGGGTGACTGGCGTTCTACTCTTATCCCGGCAATAGCAGTACCCGTTTCATTGATTGGTTCATTTATGTTTATGCAGTTTTTTGGCATTACTCTCAATCTTATTACGTTGTTTGCATTGGTACTAGCCATAGGTATAGTGGTGGATGATGCAATTGTGGTAATTGAAGCAGTGCATGCCAATATGGAACTAAAAAATCTTTCGGCACGCAAGGCAACTAAAAAGGCCATGCATGAAATATCGGGAGCAATTATTGCTATCACCTTTTTAATGGCAGCGGTATTTATTCCAGTAGCCTTTATGTCTGGCCCTGTTGGTATTTTTTACCGACAGTTTTCCATCACCATGGCTACAGGTATTATTTTGTCGGGTGTTGTAGCATTAACGCTTACCCCGGCTCTTTGCGCCGTGATATTAAAAAACAATCATGGCAAAGTCGTTAAAAAAACGCCGGTTAAAATATTTCTTGATGGGTTTAATAATAAGTTTAATAAAGGGGCAGATAAATATCAAAGCGTTTTGGGGCGTATTATTTCCCGTAGGTCGGTTACTTTTATCACGCTGCTGTTATTTTGTGTTGCCACCTGGTTCCTTAGTGGAAGCGTATCTACCGGCTTTATTCCCAATGAAGATCAGGGTACATTTTACGCCATAATTCAAACGCCTCCCGGGTCTTCGC
>JAYTTM010000292.1:0-7418 GCA_043745055.1 Chitinophagaceae bacterium
CACTAAAAACACCCGATTGGTGAGCCAGGTGGAGCAACGGAGTGTAAAGTAGGTTTGGCATCTAAAGGCTTTTTTATCCGCTCAAGCGTAAGCTCAAAATGTCCTTTGTCTACAGCTATCTTGCTGGTTTTTAATTGAGCATCCGCAAATGTTTTTATTTCGTTTAAAGCATGTTGCATGCAGGCTTTTGTTGCAAAAGATGCGTCATTATTTACAGATACTGCCAACAAATAAGTTAGCAAAAGCTGCTCATTTTGTTTCTGTATAAGGCCTTGCATTCCTTTTAGCCGTGGAGCCTTCCATGTTTTGGATATAAGTATTTGTATCATTTCATCTACACCCAACCCGGTGCCTGTTTCCTTTTGCTGTACCATCCGGTTAAGGCGGCTGCTGTTGAACAAAAATGACAAAGGCATATCAGCCGCCGTTTCTGCTGCTGCCAGGGGATCAAATGAAAGTCCGGTTCGTTTGTTGAATAATTCACGGTTGTAATCATACCCTGCCGGGCGGGGAGGGATGAGTTGGGTAATTGATTCTGGAATGGTTAAAAATTCAGGATCAATACAGGTAATAATTACATCCAATGCCTTTTGCTGTTCCTGTTTCGAAACTGTTTTGGTAATCAGCTGTCCATCACCTTTAATGGCATAATTATAATACATACCACCAACAACTTTTGTAGCCGCCTCAATTTGGTAGCGATGAAACAGGTATATAGGTACCAATACATCTTCCAGCATGGCCAATGGTGTGCCTTTGCGGATTGTGTTTAGCCCAAATTGCGCCAATGCTGCTTTTCTTATTTTTATAACATCCCTTAAACCGCTTACCGGATCTTTGCCATTATCCCACAAATGAGCATTGGGATTCATACCAGCAGCATCACGGGCATCCCTGTCGCTAATAAAAGTTAAGCCTTTGCTGGCAGCATCCACCAATAAGTTATTTAAAGCAGCAGCCTCATTGGTACCCGGCAAAAATTGTGAATACCCATACATGATGCTTACTTTATCCCATTCACCTATTGCCTGTGTATATGCATTTGCAAGCGAAATATGATTATTAGCGTCTATTGAAACCATTGGATGCGGATAGTCCATTACGCTGGCATTGCCCTGTGCGCTTGAAATATAATTGTGCATCAGGCCAATAGTATGACCTACTTCATGCGCTGCCAATTGTTGCAAACGTTGTAAAGCCATTTCAAGCATTTTATCATCACCGGTAATGGTATCGTTGGCAAATGGAGAAAGTAAACCTTGTGCAATTAAATAATCCTGCCTTACCCGTAAAGAGCCAAGCGTAACATTACCTTTAAGAATTTCACCTGTTCTTGGGTCTACCACAGCATTGCCAAAAGACCATCCACGGGTTGAACGATGCACCCAGTTAATCATATTGTACCGCAGGTCCATTGGGTCTGCACTATCCGGTAAAATTTTTACCTGGAAGGCATTGATAAATCCTGCTGCTTCAAAAGCCTGGTTCCACCAACTGGCGCCTTTCATTAAGGCAGTTCTTATTGGCTCCGGAGTACCATTGTCCAGGTAATAAAAAATTGGTTTCACCGCCTCGCTTTTGGCAGCAAGCGGATCTTTTTTTGTAAGCCGGTGGCGTATTATAAAATCTTTTTCAATGGGTTCTGCTACCGGTGTACTGTAATCAAAATAACTGTTGGTAATAAAAGGCGAGCGGGCATCGTATTTTCTGGGTATGTATTTATCATCGGGCAATCGTACAAACGAATGATGCATTCTTACAGTAACAGCTTCTGCTGCCGGGGCAACTGAATTAATATAGGCACCAGTTTTACCATCTTTGTTTATAAAGGTTATGGTGGCTTCCAGTTCTGTATTTAACGGAAAGTTTTTTGTACGGGGAAGGTACATGGCCGAGCGGCTGGCATCTATTGCATAAGATCCCTGTTTAGTGCTTAGCAAACGGTTACTAACCTGCAGGGCATCTCTCAATAAAAAATCGGTGGCATCTACCAGGTAAGCGCCATTGGCAGCGGTGGCGATGGTAAACCCCCAGATGACGGATTGTGCAAAAGACTGCTCTACGGCTCGTTTTTCAGCCGCATCGCCGCTTACCGCACGGTAGGCAAAGTTGGGTTCAACCATCAGCAGTTTATTGCCCACTTTATTAAATTGTACTATGTAAGTAATGCCCATTATGCCTCTGTCGAGGCTGATATCATTGGATCCTATCCCTGCTGGTAAGGAAGTTTGGTATAATATTGCAGTATCCAGTTTATCAATTTTCATCCAGATTTTACCTGTGCTGTCATCCCAGAAAAAGTCAACAAAGCCAGGGTAGGCTTTCATGTTTTTGGTTTTTGAATCAATGCTATTGTTAGTTTGAGAACTGGCCAGTAAAGGCAGTAAATAAAAGAGGATGAAAAGTTGCTTCATTCAAATAGTTTTAGTGGTTGCAAAGTACATACAAATTGGGGTGTTTATTTTGAACCAATAAATATTGTATCAAATAAAATGATGGTTGAGTTTACTAGGTTGATGCCATCATTATTTGGAGGCTTACGCACCTTTAAAGCTGGACTTAATCATTTTAGTACTGGTTCCGGATTTTTAAACTTCTGTAAAAAATGTTTTGAATTTTTTTAAAATAAAATATTGACGTCACCTCAATTAGCCTACATTTGCAAAGTTAATTTGAGTTTATCGCAAATTGTAGGCGACGATTTTTTTACTGCTACGCATAATCTGCTACTGTTATAGTCTTCTTTTACTCCTGCTGTTCTTCTCAATATTTTTTATTGATTTAATTTTTTTTATGAACATTTACGTTTCAAATTTAAGCTTCAACATTCAAGATGAAGACTTACAAGGTTTTTTTGAAGAATTCGGCGAAGTAACTTCTGCCAAAGTAATTATTGACAAAGCAACAGGTCGCAGTAAAGGATTTGGTTTTGTAGAAATGAGCGATAACGCTGCAGGTGCTAAAGCAATTGCAGAATTAGACGGATCTTCTGCAGACGGTCGTACCATTAAAGTAATGGAAGCCAGGCCTAAAGAAGAAAGGACTAACAACAACAGTGGTCGTTCTTTTTCTAAAAGCTGGTAATTAATTATAAAAATAGCTGCCTGTGGGTGTTTACACTTTCAGGCAGCTTTTTTATTGGTAGTACTTTTAATTTACAACAAAAGTAATTGGCTGTTTTTTGAAGGAAGCCACCAGGTGTTCATTTTGTTTGGCGGGTATCCAATTTGGCCCCTTTTTTATCAGGTCTATGCAATGCAAAGCAGTCTTGCTTTCGGGGTAATTTTTGGTGATTACATCCCTTATGGAGCCATTGCTGTTTACAATAAATTCAACTACAATCCTATAGGTGCCGGGTTTCCATTTATCTGTTGCAGTAATATTGGAGTTTAGGTTCTGCATAAGGTATTTTTTCCATGCCTCAGTACCGCCGGGAAAGTCTGCTTCGTTTTCTACTACAGTAAATACTTTATCATCTGTGGCAGGTTGTTTGGTAACTATTTCTACTACGCCATGCTTGCCTTTGTCGCCATATTTTACAGTTGCGTTTTTATCTTTTAATACATTCACTCTTTCGATATTTTCTGGTAAAATATTTTTCATGTCGCTTTCTGTTTTTATAATGCCATCAATCACATACAAAGGTTTTGGAGCCTTTGTTATAATTTCAACAGCACCATTCCGGCCTTTATCACCATATTTTTCTGAAGCATCAGTATTCTTTAAAACATGTACGCTTTCAATATTTTCTGTTGCTATATTTTTCACTTCCTTTTCAGTTCTTATCGCAGAATCTATAAGATACAATGGGGTTGTGCTTTTGGTGAATATTTCAACAACGCCATTTTTACCAGCATCTCCATACCTGGTTATAGCTTCATTACCTTTTAATACATTTACACGGTCAATTTTTTCAGGTGGTATTTTACTTATGTTATTCGTTCTCTTGCCATCCAGAAAATAAATTGGTTTAGCTTTCGCTTTGTCATTTGAAACAACTACAATTTCCGGCAAAGTATCTTTTGGAGCGGAATTGTATTTATCTACAGGCATTGTAAACTGATTTTTGTAAATGGCTACAACAGCACCATTACTGCCTTTGTTCCCAAATCGTTTTATTCCCTCCTCTTTTCCAAACAACTGGATGCTTTTGTAACTAATTTTTTGATTGGAGAAAAGAGACTTGGATCCTGCATTTCCAATTTCTACATCATCAACGATTATTAATGCATGCTCTTCAAAGGCTTTGCTTTTAATAAAATTTTTGTCAATTTTTCTTACATCAACATACATCGATTTAATTTCGATAACGGAGTCGTTTTGATTATTAAACGTAGATTTTTGCTGATTTTTTTTATTAAGATTTACTGCATAATTTTCTATCCCATTTAAAATATTCCGGGCTATTTGTCCCTGATTTTTTTCGTTGATTAAGTACGTAAGATCTTTTTTATTGGTTATAAATCCGGTTTCAACCAATACCGCCGGACAATTACTGGATTGTATTAGCCAGATTCCCATTTGTCTTTGTTGAGGATTTTCTGCAACAGGCAATTCAGTATTATTTTTAAATGAACCTATTAAAGCTGATGCTAAAATCTTGCTTTTAAAGGCGTTTTCAAAGTTGTCTTTCGCTACAAAAAAGTTTATGCCACTTTTAAGTGCAGCAGAATCTGCAGTTGTGGCACCCACATGAATTGATACCATTATATCAGCTCCTGCATCACTTGTAATAGTTGCTTTTTCTGGTGGGGATTGGTAAATATCTTTTTCCCTTGTTAATACGATATTGATATTTTTATTTGTATTGAGTGCTTTTATTTTTTTGATGATAGACAAGCTTATTTCTTTTTCAAAATATTTCCCATTTATACTTGCTGCACCAAAGTCTTTGCCACCATGCCCGGCATCAATTACTACAGTTATATTTTCTCCTTTATAGTAGGCCGCAGTAGGTTGAATAATTGTTTTTGCTTTCATGGAAAAAGCAAAAAATACAATGGCAGCCAATGGCAATACCAGTAAGCGGCTGATATAACCAGCCCTGGGGTGTTTGTTTTTTGTAAGCATAAGTAGCCTGCGTTTTATGGGTGAATAAAAAAATGGGTTGCTTAAATTAAACTGGTGCTGTGGGTAGGCAGCCTGTAGAATCATTGCAGCAAAATCGCTGCTGTTATGGTTGGCTACTGCTTTTTTATCAGCAACAAATTCATGAATCATATTCAGTTCTTTTCGGATAATCCAGAAGAAAGGATTGCTCCAGAAAAGGATCAGAACGATGTTGATAAACAGTTTGTCGTAACTATGCTTCTCCTCAATATGTGCTACTTCATGTGTAAAAATTTGCCTGCCTGTGGCAGTATTCAAATCAATCTGCTCATTCCAGAAAATGTATTTTAAAAAGGAGAAGGGTGTACCACTGGCATGTGTATTTATAAAAAGGATATTATCATCAATGAACCTATGTGGATAGGTTTTAAATAGCCGGTAAATTTTAATCAGTGATAGCATAAACAACAACAGCATTGCTAAGCTGGTAATACTGTATAAAAACATTGTTACCTGTTCCCAGCCAATGCTGTTGCCGCTGCTGATAATTATTTCATCGAGGTATTCATCTCCACTGTTTACCACCTGCAATATTTTTATTACCGGCATGGCTGTACCGGAACTATTATGCCAGATAGTAATTTGCAAAAGCGGAAGACTAAGGGATAGCAATACACCCGCCAGTAAATAAAACCGGTTGTATCCATGAAATATTTTGTTCCGGAGCATCAACCAGTAATACCCAAGCAAAACGCCCGAACAAATAATAACTTTTAACAGGTAAAAAGCAATTGCAAGCATGTTTTTATTTTTATACTTTAATAAATAGAGTTGGCTTGTATTCCCAATTATCCATCAGAATATCAGCACATTATTTTATTGACCTTTTTTCTTCAGCTCTTTCAGCAGTAATTCCAGTTCTTCTACACTTAGGTTATTTTCCTTTACCATAAATGAAACAGCATTGCTAAAGCTGCCTTCAAAATAACCTTTCACAAAACTTTTCATGGTTGTTTTGCTGTAAGCATCTTTACTTACCAACGGGTAATATTGATGCATACGACCAAATAGATTGATACCAACAAAATCCTTTTCTGTAAGAATTTTTATAATTGTTGCCACCGTATTGTTATGAGGTTTTGGCTCTGGTAATACATCCATAATTTCCTTTAAAAATGCTTTGTTTAATTTCCAGATTATCTGCATTATCTGTTCTTCTGCTTTGGTTAGTATTTTCATGTTTATTGTTTGATAAATCAAATGTATAACTAAGTAATTAGTTTTACAACTAAAAATTTAGTTTAATTGCTTTTTTAACATTTGTCTCATAAAAAATTTTTATTTCAGATAATGTAAAAGGTACATTTGCAATAGTGGCAGCTTACACCTGCAGGTATTTTTGTGATGAGGTTTTTTGAAACAATCACAACAATCAAGTAAAGATTTATTAATCTTTACCAAATATTAAATAATCCAAAGCAAAATATAAACAGCAATATGTCAAATGCAGTAGTTGAATTAAGAAAAGTGAAAATTTACCAGGGTAAAAATCTTATTTTAAGTGATGTAAATATTTCTATTGATAAAGGAGAATTTGTTTATCTGGTTGGTAAAACAGGAACTGGGAAAAGCAGTTTACTAAAAACATTGTATGGCGACTTACCATTGACAGACGGCGAAGGCTCTGTAGTGGGCTTTGACTTAAGAGAACTGGATTGGAAAAAGATTCCTTTCCTCAGACGCAGTATGGGCGTGGTTTTTCAGGATTTTCAATTATTGACAGACCGGAATGTGAACGACAATTTAAAATTTGTTTTAAAAGCCACCGGCTGGAAAGATGAAAAGCTGATGGATGAAAAGATAGCCGATGTACTGGATAAAGTTGGTTTAAAAACTAAGGGTTTTAAAATGCCATTTGAATTGAGTGGCGGCGAGCAGCAGAGGGTGGATATAGCCCGTGCATTGCTTAACTCACCTAAACTTATTTTGGCAGATGAGCCCACTGGCAACCTTGACCCCGAAACAAGTGATGAGATTATGCAGTTGCTTTTTAACATCTGCAAAGATTATGGTACCTCTATTATAATGGCTACACATGATTATATGGTAATTGGTAAGTTTGCTGCCCGAACCATTAAAACAGAAAACGGAAAAGTTTGGGATAATGCAAGTGTATCCATGTAGATAGGGCAAATTATTTTGAGGTTGCTATATGTTTATCATTTAACGGGAAGATTTTGCAGCCCTAAATTTATAACCCAATATACGTTCTAAACCCACTAAACCTACTAACCCCTTTTAACGATACTATCTACTTTAAAAATATTCATCAATCCCAATTTAGCCAGAATACGTCGGTAATTTTTACT
>JAYTTM010000293.1:0-7415 GCA_043745055.1 Chitinophagaceae bacterium
TGTATAGGGGAACCCCCATTGCAATTACTACCCTTACCAATCAAAAACAGGATGCTGAAAAGTTTATTAAATTCCTGCTGACAAATGAAGGGCATGCTATATTTAAAAAATGGGGCTGGGAATAAAAAATATTCTTTATGAAATTATCTATTGGGTTTGTGAATGACGTTCATGGCTATCTTGAACAACACAACGAATTGTTTTATAAGGGTGGCGAAGAAGTTATAGAAACCGCAGGCGGCTATGCCCGAATTGCCACCATCTTTAAAGACATTCAAAAAGAAAATGAAAACGCATTATTCTTTGATGGCGGTGATACATTCCATGGTACATTGCCATTATTACAATCAAAGGGAGAAGCTATAGTTCCTGTTTTAAATAAAATGGGTTTTTCTGCAATGGTTGGCCATTGGGATTTTGCTTATGGCCCTGAGCAATTAAATAAATTAGCACATCAGCTAAATTATCCTGTTTTAGGTATAAACATATACAAAGATGATGATACACTGTTTCTTCCACCATATATCATTAAACAGCTAGAAGATATTAAGGTAGCGGTAATTGGTATTTGCTCAGATATTATAGGGAAAACAATGCCGGCAAATTTTAGTGAAGGCTTAAAGATTACTGATGGTTCAATGGAATTGCCCCATTATATTCAAAAAGTAACAAATGAAGGCGCAGATATTATTATCCTTCTTTCTCACAATGGATTTCCACAGGATGTTTCTTTGCTATCCGGTATAAATGGTATTGATGTTTGTTTAAGCGCCCATACCCATAACAGGTTGTATGAAGCTATAAAGGTAAACGACTGTATTGTTATTCAATGTGGTTGCCACGGTTCATTTGTAGGTAACTTACAATTACAAATTGAACAGAAAAAATTAACCAACCATACTTATAAACTCATTACGGTTGATGCTTCTATAAAACCCGATGCTGAAATTGAGCTGTTGGTAAATGATATAATGGAACCCTTTCAACATCTGAAAAAAATAGTATCAGGCCAAACGACTAACATACTGCATAGATACAATACTTTATCATCCACAATGGATGACCTTTTATTATCGGCAATAAAATCTGCAGCTGAAACTGAGATTGCATTCTCTAATGGATGGCGCTACGGTGTACCCATTGCCGTAGGGGCAATATCAACATGGGATTTATACAACATTATTCCCATGAACCCAATGGTTTCAACTGTAGAAATTACAGGAAAGGATATAATCAGGTTATTAGAAGAAAACCTCGAACGAACATTTTCAACAAACCCCCTGAAACAGATGGGTGGTTATATAAAGCGTTGCCTGGGTTTGCATATTAAAATGAGAATTGAGAACCCAAAAGGAAACCGTATTCAGCAAATATTTGTAGGCGAGGAACCATTGGTAAAGGAGAAATTTTATAAAGCGGCTTTTGTTACCATACAGGGTGTACCTGAAAAGTTTGGAAAGAACAGGCAAGACCTGGGTATTAAAGCGGTGGATGCAATGATTGAATATTTAAGTAAAGCACCTGACTTAAATAATTTGTCAAAAAACACATTTTGCCTTATATAAATTAATTTATAAAAATTAATTTTCAGAAAATGGAAGATATTATAAAGCAGGGAAATGCAAGCGACCATTTAGCTAACGAACGTACATACCTTGCCTGGATACGCACAAGTGTAGGTATAATGGCTTTTGGTTTTGTAGTAGTAAAGTTTTCATTGTTTGTAAAACAAATTTCTCTGCTACTTGGTAAGGCTAATATTATCCAAAGCAGAGGCTATTCAGCAATTGTAGGAATAGTTTTAGTAGCTGTTGGTACTATTACCGCAATCTTATCGTACATCAGGTTTAAACAAACAGAAAAGCAATTAAAGCAGGGTAATTATAACCATTCATGCCGCTGTAAGGCATCAGCCCGGCACTGTCTGTGTCAAAGGCAAGCAATTCTTTGCTGGCAGTTTATTAATGGTTACCACTATTACCGGAATTGTCAAATTCAGTTGGTGGTAGATAGTATCTAAAATGGGTTTCAGTTCTTTTTTATTGATAACTTTATAGAAATGTATTATTAACCGGCTGGCATTTTTATGTGTGTTTAGAAAAGCCTGTACGGCTTCCCGGATAGAACCTGCCAGACTTATGGTATCTCCGCTACCGAAACAATCAAAGCCCTTAAACTCCCCTTCGTTGTTAAAACAAAATGCTGAACCTACATATCTTATTTTAAGTGTTTGCGAATAAAAAGCACCAATGCCTACAATCAATTCATTATTCGGTTCCCTGCTCAGCCGCCAGGGAATGCCGCCCAGCTTTGCCAGTATTGCTATCTGTATATTGGGTAGAAAATAGTTGAAACTGTCTTTGCTTACATTCTCTTTAAAAATTACCTGCGAAAGATAGCGGTGCGTAAGCAGCATTTCTTTTACCCGGTAATAAATCCGTCTCCGTTCGTAATCAGGTTCAAATTTGGCAACCGGACTTATGTAAACAGCAAAGTATTTTGTATCGGGCTGCTTTGTGCGGTCTTTAATATTTCCCCAAATTGTTTTTACTGCTGTATCAATATAGTAAAGCAAATATCAAGCGATTCATCAAATGAAAATGTTTGATGAATAAAGTCCTGCATATTGGGATGGTACTTGTAGCCATTCAAAAAATAGCCTTTCAGTTTTTCCATCAATGATTTATCTGCCTCCTGGTAAATGAAAAATAATTTTACATTATTGGGTGGCGGAACCGGCCTGCATGGACCTAATTTTTTTAAATCTGTTTTGGGTTCTTTGCCAATGCCGTTGCCAAACTGCAGTTTGTTAGAGTCACCGCTGATTTCTTCAAACCATTTGGCAAATCTGCCGGGAACTATGTTGCCATTTACATCATACTCCCGATAGTTTTTTACGTTATCAATAAAGAACAAGGAGAGTACTTTAATGCCTTTACTGCGAAACTGCTTTTCCTTTTTTAAATGCTCTTCCACCGTTTTACGAATCATGAATTTCATTACCTCATCATTCATGCCGCCTTGCGACTGACCAACGCCTAATATAACTCCTTTGGTTAATTCTATTTGCTGGCTTCCAAAATCAATCTCGTAAATCTTTAATCCATCGTAACGGTCATTACGGCCAGAGAGTTCAAACAAATCATTTTTTCTTGCATTGGCAGTAATTGTTTTTCGCTTTACTCCGTCAGGTGTATTTACATCAATTTTTATTTTGGATGTAATGCTATTGCCCGACCTGTTAACAGATTCAACCTGTATATAAGCACTGTTAAAATCATTTTCACTTAGCACTGAATCAACCTCTATCTGTTTTACCAAACCCAAATCATACGCCTAAACTGGATTGAGTGAATACATGAGGTTGTATAAATTGGTATGTGTAGCCGAATAACGAAGTGTACAAAGCGGATTTAGATTTTCAATAGCCCATTTCCTTATTTCTGTTTCCATGTTTGTGGCTCATCCACAATAACGATTGGGTTGGTGCTTTGAATAAATTCAATAGGCTTTTTGCCAGTGAGTTTATCCGTTGTTTTGTTGATAATGTTTTCATCTTTTGCAAATGAATCAATGTTGATTACCAAAATCTGGATGGCATTGCCACTTGCAAAGCCACGAAGGTTTGACACTTTCTTACTGTCGTACACTTCAGGGTTTACCTGCACCTTATCATACAAGGTTTGAAAATGCTATTGTGTAATCTAAAGGTTTTTTAAAAACCCTTCCCTGATGGCAACCGATGGAACAACAATAACAAATTTCTTAAAGCCATACAATTTATTTAACTCAAATATGGAATGCAAGTACACATAGGTTTTACCTGTGCCTGTTTCCATTTCTATGGAAAAATTCATTCCTTCGAGGACTTCTTTATCATTCTTTATTTCATTTGTTGTTTGAATATTTTTTACATTTTCCCAAACTGTTCTTCTGATAAAGTAAGCCTGTTACCAAAGCCATATTCAGAATGCAATGCACCTGCCTGATAAATGCTGAACTCAAAATCACCACCATTCAAAGGTTGCCCTTCAAATATATCGGTGATGGACTTGATTGCATCCAACTGGTATTCCTGGTTACTATCGAAATGAAGTTTCAAGGTGTTGTTGCTTTTAATATTATTGTTTCAATCCTGTTTTAAATCGGGGACATTTAGCCAGAACTGGTGTTATTCCATTTTCAAGAGCAATCATAGACCCATGAAATAGCTTTATATATCTCTTTGGTATTTTCGCAAAAATTTCTTTCATCCTTACAGACGGAGCAGTGGCCGGACCATCATTTATCATTTCGGGATTCGGATACTGATTTATTATGTAGTGGGCATGATTTGCAATTTTGGGAAAGTAAGTTTGAAATACTTTAATATCGGAGAAAAGCAAACCTTCAAACTCATGTAATTGAATGTAAGGGACCAACCTTTCATTATTAAAATCATTGCTTATTTCATGTTTAATTAATTGTACACTCTCATTTCTAAATGGCAAGGCCAGTGCTGCAGTGTAACCAGGGAAGTCTTTACGCAGTTCGTAAAAATCTATCAAAGAAGTAACAATACAATTTGAGTCAGAAACCAAAATCTTATCTGCATAATCCCGGTATCTTTCATAAGTAATATCACCGCCGTAATAAACGGGGCTTGTTTCAAGTGGTATTGGCAAGGCGTTAATAATGCCGAAGCCATTCAAATAGGGGGCAATTGAGTTGTTTACAAACTCTTCTTCCGTAGGGACTTCCAAAGGTATTTTTACCAAAAGCCATAAGCTTTATGGAAGATAGCAATTGGTAAACATCCTAAAAGAGTTAGCCTTTTTTATCCGCTTTCTCCTTCTTCACAATATCATCTTCCTTTAAATTCTTTTTTGGTTCTGGCAAATGGCCACGCTTGTAAATTATTAGCCCATTTAAAAAATTACGTAACACCTGGTCGCCGGCTTCTACATATCCCTCGTGGTCTTCATTCCTGAAAAGATCTCCTAATGCGCCTTTTGTGATTTTAAAATCTACCAGTTCAAGTATTTGAATTATATCATCGTTACGAAGGGATAAAGCTACCCGTAACTTTTTGAGTATATCGTTGTTACTAAGCATGACTATTATTATTATTACGTGTTCAAAGGTATTAATATTCATTTACTGGCAGCAAATATTGCAGTTTTATGAAAAGTAAATCTATCCAAAACAACAAAATTGGGTATATCTTTTTAATTAACAGAATAAAGCTGCCACGTTCTTTCCATTTATTTACTTTAAGTATACTACCTTCGTATGCTAATTTAATTTCCAGTAAAAAATGATATCAAGCATAGCAAATAATATTTCTCATACCCGCTTAGAAGTTATGCAATTTCTGGCTCAGAAGATGGATAGTATTGTTGATACCTATCTAAAGAAAATTGATGAGAACTGGCAACCATCGGATCTATTGCCCGATAGTGGGAGAGACACATTCCTCACGGAGGTAAAGGAATTACAACAAGAGTGTAAGGAATTACCCTACGATTACCTGGCAGTATTGGTAGGTGATATTATAACTGAAGAAGCATTGCCTACCTACGAAAGCTGGCTGATGGATGTAGAAGGAATTGGCAAAAGCAACCGGGAAGGCTGGAGCAAATGGATAAGAATGTGGACTGCAGAAGAAAACCGCCATGGCGATTTACTGAATAAATATGTTTACCTATCCGGCCGTGTAAATATGCGGCAAATGGAAATAAGCACCCAATACCTTTTAGCCGATGGATTGGATAACGGTGCAGCCCGTGATCCTTACAGGAATTTTGTTTACACATCTTTCCAGGAAATGGCTACTAATATATCTCATCGTCGTACAGCAACGCTTTCCAAACAATATGGCAATAACCAGTTGTCTAAAATTTGCGGATTGATTGCAGCTGATGAATTAAGGCATGCCAAAGCTTATAAAAGTTTTATCAGCAGCATTTTTGAAATTGATGCCAGCGAAATGATGCTTGCTTTTGAAGATATGATGCGTAAGAAAATTGTAATGCCTGCTCATTTCCTTCGCCAGCAGGGCGAAAAAATTGGTGCAACTTTTTCTCATTTCAGTGATGCGGCTCAGCGTCTTGGAGTATATACTTCTGCTGATTATACTGATATTTTAGAAAGCCTTGTAAAGGAATGGAACATATCTAATATTACTGGCCTTAACGATGCAGCTGAAAAAGCAAGAGATTACCTGATGGCTTTACCCGAACGTTTTAGAAGAATTACAAACCGTGCCAGCACTAAAGCTCCATTGGAATATGAGTTTAACTGGATTACCCGGTAAATACATTGTAGCTCGTTTTAAAATTTCCAGTTAAAAATAACTACCGGTAATAAGGTGTAAAGGGAGGTATAACAGTATGCTAACTTAAAAAATATTTACCGATCCTATGGCTCTCAATATAAAGTTTGTTGCGGTATCACGGATAAAAAAACGTTGTTACAATATAGAACCGAGCCTACTGCTATACTGCTATACAATGAGCTATCCTTAGCAAGGGATAAATTGGTGTATTTTTAATTTTATCCATAAAGATTAAAAGCACAAGAGCCGATAGCTATTGGCTGCGCCGCCACCAAAGATTAATAGCAGTACTTCTGCCCGGCTCATAAAAAATCTAACTCACGGCTTTATCCATAGTGCAGTATAATAAAACAATTGCAACCAATAATTTTTATTGAAAAATATGTTTGTAAATGATTACTGATAATACCACAATTAAAGTTATACCACTTATCAACAGAGAGAAAATGAGTATGTAACTTCTTTGTTGATCAAATGATATTTGCAATTATTAATTTGAAGCGCTTAGTAATAATATCTATCTCTGACAATTCCTATTTTACTTCGGCCACTTCCAATACAGGTGCAATTGGCTGCAAAATTCCCTGTTTACTTTTATTATCCTGATAGGGTAAATGGTATTGCTGGTAAAATTGCTTTTTAAAATCTTTGTAAGTACTAACTGCACCCAGCACACTCATTAGTTTAATATAATACCAGGCAAAATCTACCTGGTGCGGTTTAAATCCACTTCTGGCACTCTTGGGGAAAAGGTGATGATTGTTATGCCACTCCCCAGCTACAATGCCTGGCCATAGTTGGTTAACAGAATTATCTTTGTGATTATAGTCAATACCCTCCCTTTGTTTATCTTCTCCTTTTCCATGACCTTCATAATTGAAAGTACGTACCCCAACTGCCCAAAAACAAGCCGCTCCAAATAAACTACAGGCCAATGCATGGCCACCCATTAAATAAAAAGCCATGTACCAAAAAGACCAGTTCAACAGCCAGGACATTATAGCCCTTAATGGATTAGCATATGAACCCCAACGTTTATATTGAGCATAAGTATTTGCTTTTAACCCTGTATGTTTCATTAGTAACTTAACCCTGTTGT
>JAYTTM010000294.1:0-2030 GCA_043745055.1 Chitinophagaceae bacterium
CCTGTATGATGGAAATTAAAGAAGAAATGATTATTAATAAAATGAATAAAGTTTAATCTCGAAAGAGAGCATCTATTATTTGATCTATTAAAAAAAGCACAGGTTAAACCTGTGCTTTCTAAATTTTATTAGTTACGGATTGATCTAATTCTCTAACAGCTTATACATTTCTTCCAGTTTGGGAGATAATATTATTTCGGTACGCCTGTTCATTCCCCTACCCTCTGCTGTGGAATTGGTAGCAAGCGGATCAAAAAAACTATGACCAGATGCTATTACTCTAATTGGATCTACTCTATAAGTATCTACCAAAATGCGTACAATTGCATTTGCCCGGGCTGTGCTTAAATCCCAGTTATCTTTATACTTTCCACGGATAGGAATACTGTCGGTATGCCCTTCAATATTCACTGCTACGTCCGAATTGAGGTTGAGTACTTCAGCCAGTTTTGAAAGCGCTTCCACACCTTTTGGGTTAACCACTGCACTTGCAGAAGGAAACAATAAATTTTCTGAAAGGCTTACATAAACTTTTCCGTTTTTTTGATTTACAGAAAGATCATTTTTGCTGAAACCTTTCAAAGCTTCTGTCATTTTATTTTTAAGCAGATCCGATTTGTTTTTTTGTTGCTCCAGCAATGCCTGCAACTTTAGTAATCTTTGTTGTTGCTTTTGAAGGTTTTGCTGACTTTCTGTTAGCTGGCTTTGCTGATTCGCTGTCTCCTGACCTAGTTGAGAATTTTGATTACTAAGTTTAGAAACCTTACTATTGAGGTCCGCAACATTAGCCTTAAATGTTGTAATCTCAGACTCAAGTTTCGCTATCTGGCTGGCCAGGTTTGCACTATCAGTGCGCAGATTAGCTGTTTCTAACTGAGATTGTTTCAATGATCGGCTAGGAACGCAACTGGCAGCTGCAACTATTACAGTTAAAAACAATAAATACTTTTTCATATAATTTAATTTTAATCACATGAAAGAGATAATTGTGCCTGATAATATTTAGCTATTAAAGTCGATTTATTTGGAAGCCGGTGGGGTAAAATAAAGATAGGTTGGTGATTTAATTACCCACAAATTACAGTTCTTATAATTTTGAAAGTCTTTAAAAAGTATTCATTAACTGTAACATTATAAAAGAGCCAACATAATTAGTTACTTAATAATTGAGATCAGCTATTTTGCTTACGGCATTCAACCCATTTGCAACTAATTTCCCCCTGCCAATTGCTTTTGCAGCAATGCTATATTTTGTTCTAAAACCAGTTGTTTTGTAAATATTTGAGCAAAAAAAACTACTATACAAATTCAAGTATTGGTTGCTTACTTTACTGCAAAGTCTCTCCAAACAACTAACAAAACGAAATACAATGCGCCTGCGTGGTTATTGCTTGAATTAATAGAAATTTAAATCTTTCATTTAAAAAAACAATTACAACTATAATTTCCCACAATTGTGGCGGATGGCTCATTTTACCGGTATTTTATATAGACAAAAAGTATTCATTTTTCTTAACTGTTATCATTACGACGCTGTTCTTATCTAAACAATCCTTGCATTAATACAAATAAAATATCCGGGATGGTGGTGGGTAGAAATTGAGGGTGGATTTTATAATGTAAGACATTGAAGCGAAAATGAGAAACTTATTCATCATACTCCTCTATCCAGGCAAAGTTTTTTTTATAAACTGCAGCCTTATTTTGTTTTATAAAAATGAGAAACGCTTTTGCTACTTCCGACATTTTTTTTTGCTTCAACCATATCAACCTCCAGTTTTCTACCAATGGCAAACCTTTTACAGGAATAATCTTTATTTCTTTTAGTTTTAATTCATTTTTAATGCTAAAAATAGATTGTATCGAAAACCCAAGACCAGCCATCACCGCCTGTTTTACTGCTTCGCTGGAGGTTAATTCAAGTTTTACATTCGGCACAATATTGGCCTTTTGAAAATACCGCTGCATGGTAACCCTGGTGCCTGAACCTTCTTCCCGGTAAATAAGTGGCAGCTTGTCAAACACAGCCT
>JAYTTM010000295.1:0-2027 GCA_043745055.1 Chitinophagaceae bacterium
GCATCAATAGCCGTCATACCCATTCCTATTACCGCTACTTTATCCCCTACTGCAATTTTATCATATCCATTGTCACGTAAATTATAAATGAATTTAATGGCATCTTCCACGCCTTCCAAATCTTCACCTGGAATTTCTAATTGTCTTGCCAAACCCACGCCGATAGCTATATACACCGCATCGTAATTTTTCTGCAGATCTTCCAGTAAAATTTCATTACCCAGCTCCTGGTTGTATTTAATTTCAATACCTCCAATGCTGATTATGTAGTCTACTTCGGCTTCGCAAAACTGTGGCGTTACTTTATAGGCGGCAATGCCGTAGGTAATTAAACCACCGCCCTTGCTTTCTTTTTCATAAATGGTTACATCCACACCTTCTCTGCTTAAAGTGTGTGCACAACTTAAACCAGCCGGGCCGGCGCCTATGATGGCTACTTTTTTTCTGACTCCATCCCTGCCCTCATCCACTGAAGGTGGGTAAAGGGTATGCTTCCTTTTAAATAATTGCCAATTATTTTTCATAGCAATTTCTGTGGAGTAGCGTTGCAGTTTTGCAATAGGTATTGCTTCTTCTTCCATCAGATTATACACACATGCACCTTCGCATAATTTTTCTACCGGACAAACCTTGCTGCAACTGGCTCCCAAAATATTGCTGCTGAAAATGGTGTGTGCAGAACCCTTGATATTACCAGTAGAAATTTGTTTGATAAATTTTGGCACATCAATACTGGTAGGGCAACTTTTCATACAAGGTGCATCATAACAAAATAAACAGCGGTTGGCTTCTACCAATGCAGCATCCTGCGTTTCAAAGGGTGGATGAATATCGCTGAAGTTTTTTTCGTATTGTTCTGCGGATAATTTATTTGTTGCGATTGACATAAAATATTGTTTTTGCCCTTTTGCCTAAAGGTCTATAAGAGTTATCTAAATTGAAAATTATTATTTGCCCCCATCCCCTGAAGGGGAGTTATTTACAGTCTCTACTTTTTTTGAGGAACTCGTTAATTGGTTTTTTTACTGAAAATGATTTATTGTTTTCATATTTAAGAACCATCCAAAAAAATCAGGGTGGTTGTATAACTCCCCAAATTTAATCAGGCTCGTTGTATAACTCCCCTTCAGGGGATGGGGGCTAAAGCTCCGTTATTTGCCCCCATCCCCTAAAGGGGGGGTATTCGTAATTTATTCGTTTTTTGAGGAAATATTAATTGATTTTTTTTTGTAAAAAAAATTTGTATTGTAAATATTGTATAACTCCCCAAATTTAATCAGGCTTGTTGTATAACTCCCCTTCAGGGGATGGGGGCTAAAGCTCCGTTATTTTACCATAGGTCTCTGGTCTTCTGTCCCTGAAAAACTGCCATTTGCTTCTTACTTCATCAATTAAATCGAGATCAAATTCTGCAACCAGTAATTCATCTTTATCTTGGGAGGCAGTGGCGAATATTTGTCCACGTGGGTCAACAAAATAACTGGTACCATAAAATTTACCTAAGTTCCATGGCGCTTCTGTTCCCACCCGGTTGATGCAACCCATAAAATATCCATTGGCAACTGCATGTGCCGGCTGTTCCAGTTTCCATAAATATTGTGATTGACCAACTGTTGTTGCGGAAGGATTATAAACAATTTCTGCGCCGTTCAATCCGAGGCATCTTGCTCCATCGGGAAAGTGACGGTCGTAACAAATGTACACACCCACTTTTGCGTACTTCGTCTGAAACACCGGATAGCCAAGGTTTCCGGGCTTAAAGAAAAACTTTTCCCAAAAACCGCCGGTATGCGGAATATGATTTTTTCTGTACTTGCCTAAGTAGGTTCCATCAGCATCAATTACCGCTGCGGTGTTGTACAAAACACCGGATTGTTCTTTTTCATAGACGGGTACAATAATTACCATATTGTACTTTTTTGCATACACAGCCATCCGTTCAGTTATAGGACCCGGAACAGTTTCTGCAGACGCATACCATTTGGCATCCTGCCCCGGACAGAAATACGGTGTATTAAATATTTCCT
>JAYTTM010000296.1:0-2021 GCA_043745055.1 Chitinophagaceae bacterium
AAAATAATTTTTCTTTAAAAAAGCAGCTGCCTTTGTTCCCCTTTGGGGCTAGGGGCAGTTAAGGGTTAAAACTCAGCGCTCTTTGGAAACCGTGGAAAAGGAATCACATCCCTGATATTTCCCATGCCGGTTACAAACTGTACCAACCGCTCAAAACCAAGCCCAAAGCCGGCATGAGGGCAAGATCCAAATCTGCGGGTATCCAAATACCAGCTTAATTCTTCGGCAGGTATGTTCATGGCTTCCATGCGTTGGGTAAGTTTATCCAATCGTTCTTCCCGCTGACTGCCACCTACTATTTCACCAATACCCGGCGCTAAAATATCCATAGCAGAAACTGTTTGTCTGCTAAGTGCACAGTTATCGTCCATCCGCATGTAAAATGATTTAATGGCAGCTGGATAATTGGTTAAAATAACCGGTTTTTTAAAATGCTTTTCTACCAGGTAACGCTCATGCTCACTTTGTAGATCTACTCCCCAGTCATCTATTAAATAGTGAAACTTCTTTTTCTTATTGTGGTTACATTCCCGTAAAATGTCAATAGCTTCAGTATAAGTAATTCTTTCAAAATCGTTATTTACCACAAAACCTAATTTATCCAGCAAACCCATTTCGCTGCGGTCCTGTTGCGGCTTTTGTTTTTCTTCTTCCTCTAAGCGTTGAGCTAAAAAATCAAGGTCATCTTTATTGTAATCAATGGCGTATTTAATAACGTATTTAATAAACTCTTCGGCAAGGTTGGCATTGTCTTCCAGATCATGAAAAGCCATCTCTGGTTCAATCATCCAGAATTCGGCCAAATGCCGGGTGGTATTGCTGTTCTCTGCCCTAAAGGTGGGGCCAAAAGTATAGATGTCGCTAAATGCCATTGCAGCCAATTCGCCCTCTAATTGTCCACTCACGGTGAGGTTAGTGCTACGTCCAAAAAAGTCTTCTTTATAATTGATGCTGCCATCACCACTCTTTGGTGCGGTACCATCCATTGGCAATGTGGTTACCCTAAACATTTCCCCTGCTCCCTCAGCATCGCTGGCAGTTATAATGGGGGTGTGAAAATAAACGAACCCTTTTTTATTGAAGAATTCATGCACAGCAAAAGCTAGTGCATGACGTACCCGGAATACCGATCCAAAAGTATTGGTACGAAAACGCAGGTGGGCAATCTCTCTTAAAAATTCAAGGCTATGCTTTTTAGGTTGAAGAGGGAATTTTTCGGCATCACTGTCACCTAATATTTCAATGTCAGTTGCTTTTAATTCTACTTTCTGACCCTTTCCTAAAGACGCTATTATTTCCCCGGTTGCTTTTATACAAGCTCCGGTGGTAAGTCGTTTTAACAAGGCATCATCAAACTTCCCCAACTCAGCTACAATCTGTAAATTGTTGTTGGTGCTGCCATCATTCAATGCAATAAACTGATTGTTGCGGAAGGTGCGTACCCAACCCATTACAGTAGCCTGGTAGTTTGCCTTATCACTAACCAGCAATTCCTTTATTTTTATTCGTTTGTAAAACATATGCCTGTTTTTAAGGCTGCAAATATATGATATTGTGTTAACGGTGATTTGCGTGGGATTAGAATGGGTGCATTTAAAATTGTCGCAGCATCTGCCGGTTACAGTGTTTTGCTTTTTAGTCGTTTTTTTATTTACTAGCTCAACGGCCGAACGCCTCAACGGCGATTTACATTTTTTTGTATTTTAATACAGAGCTATATCCGTTAGCTATCGGATTTTAATTGCGTCGATTTTAATGAATCAAATAATTGATAATGACAAGAACAAAAAAGACTAAATTTTTTTCATCAATTTTTTTCACTTTTGCGGGTAGATGATTTTAGCTATTTTAAAAAAATCTTCAACCAAAAAATCTATTTAAACATAACATTTCATTTAAATCCCTGTTAAAACAGAACACCTAACTTCACTTTATGAAAATTGCATTTTTCTCCACCAAGGCATACGACCGGGAATTTTTTGATCGCTATGTTAGTACACACGAAATCATTTATTTTGAAG
>JAYTTM010000297.1:0-2019 GCA_043745055.1 Chitinophagaceae bacterium
GCATGACCGCTAACGGACAGGGCTTGCCGAAGTACGGGAATTAGTATTCTGTCCGCCCGGTACCGATGATGATTGAAAAACTGATGATGAAGATAACAAACAAAAGCTAAATAGATATTCGTCTGCCCGATATGAAGCACAATAGAATTACAAAAAGCCGAAGATAACTTCCGTCTGCCCGTATTTTGGCAAACCCAATGTTGCCTGCTGGCATATTAGCAGACACTATTCGTCCCACGGAAACTTTACTCTGTCAGAATTTAAAATTTTCATTCGCCATTTATTTTTTTCTGATATGTCGCTTTTATACCGATACCTTGTTTGAGATTTCCATTGTAAAACATCGTCAAAACTTCTGTCACTATCAGGCTTTTCATTAGGATATTTCTTTCTGAATTCTAAATACCTTTCAATTTGTAAATTCAGTATTTGCTCGTTCTTATACTGCTCCCAATTCCAAATTTGTTTTCCGCATAATTCTTCAATAATTGCAGCCCTTTCTGGAAGCAATTTTAAAACTTTGCCATTTGCGTTTTTTCTGGTCTCATTTTTATGACTTGAGATTAGGTCTGCAAGCCATTTTCCAATAAGCCATTTTCCATCTGGACTTTTTTGCAAAGGCAGTATTAATTTATCTACTCTTTCATTCCAAACTTTTTCGAGTTGAAAGTAATTTTCTAACCAAATATCATCATCAGATTTTCCACCTGCATTCATTGTTTCCCAAACAAACTTAACAGATTGAAGTTTTTCAAATTCACCGTCTAAAAAATAAGGTGTTATTATTTTTTTTCTTCTTAGTTTTTGTCTTGCAAACCAACCACCAAGTTCATAGTCAGGATGATTTCTGTCTTTGTGTTGTGGTACATAAGCTCTTGTTTGCTTATGGTCTATCATATACTGTTTTAGCTTTTGAAAATTTTGCTCCCAAATGTATGCACTCCTTGAATATTTTCCATCGTCAACTGGAAAGCCTGCTTCTCGTAATCTTAGTTCTAATTCTAGTGGTAGTATTTCATTTCTAATTAGTTCTTTAATTCTGCCATACCAATTAACTAATGGTCTATTATCAACATATTTAGTGTCGTCATTAATAACACCTGTTGGATTTACTAATCTTTTGTATTCAATAAACTGTGGTAGAAAAACCTCGAAGTTTTCAAAGTCTGTTTCTGTTAGGACTGGTGGTTTATTTGTATAAGTTTTTTCATTGGGTAGTTCTCCATTTTCAAAAAGTATATCTTCCGGAATAAAAACCTCCGCAGATGGTTCATCATTTTCTCCATCAGTTGGTTGTGTTTCTTTTGGTTTACCTTTTGCAAACTGTGAATATAACAAACCTTGTTCGTCATATTTTTTTATCAATTCAGTGTCTAACTTGAAAATATGTTCACTTTGTAAATTAAGTAGGTCGTGAAAATAAGTTTTAACTTCTGTCAATACTTTATTTCCTTGTTTGTCAGTTTCAGGTTGAAAGTCTAACTGAATTGAGGCTTCAATATTATTTATAAATCCTGAGTGTGTCAAGTTTGAAGAGCCTATAATAATTCTCGTATGTTTTTTGCCTTCAAATAAAAACAGCTTTGGATGATAAGTTATATATTCTTCTTGTCTGTGGTAGATATATACTTCGATTTCTTTTTGCACAAAAAATTCTAAAGCCTCTTTAGAAGTTCCTCTATTGTCAACACCAATGTAAAAAGTAAGTTTTGAGTAATGCTTTTTCGCTTCGTTAATAGATTTTAAAAGCTTTATTATTCCTGAAGCAGCAGCAAATGCCACAAACCCATAAAAAGTGTCATAAATTTTGCTTTCAAAAGAAACGGCTAATTGCTCTCCGACATTAATTTGATTTTTTTTATGTAGTCCGTGTCCAATGAAATTAACTTGCATAATTAGGGTGTGTCAAAATGCTTGCAGGCAACGTTGAGGCTTTGTGCATTTGGGGAATTGACCAACTGTCCGCCCGGAACTGAAGCTAAATTAATAATTAAAAGTTGATGCTAAAAACTAATATCC
>JAYTTM010000298.1:0-2018 GCA_043745055.1 Chitinophagaceae bacterium
GATATTTTTGCCCAGCCTTTGGCAATGGAAAGTAACATTAGAAAAATGGATTTTAACGAGCCTGTTGATTATGAGTTTGGCTTTGAAATAGGTTTGAAACCGGCATTTGAATTAGCACCTCTCAGCACCGCCAACATTATATTGCATAAGGTAAATGTAACAGATGCAATGTTGCAGGAAGAAGTTGACCGTATGCTGGTAAAAGCTGGTAACATGACGGAACCTGAAACCATCACAGACCCTGAAAATGCACTCAATATTTTATTCACTGAAACAGATGCAGCAGGTAACATCATTGAAGGTGGATTGGAAAAAGAAAACTCGGTATTGCTGAAATATTTTACTCCAACTGTTGAAAGTGAATTAAAAGGACTGGGAAAAGACAGCAGCATTAACATACAACTTAACAAGGCTTTTGAAGGTGAAAATCTGGCTATGATTACCGAAGATCTTGGCTTATCAAAAGACGATGCAGCAGCAGCAGAAAAGTTTTTTCAGCTTAGAATTGTAAAAATTGCACTGGTAGAAAAAAGCGAATTAAACGAAGAATTTTACGCAAAGATATTCCCAGGCGCAACTGTTACAACAGAAGAAGAATTCAGAAGCAAATTAAAAGAAGAAATACAGCAATACTGGCAAGGCCAGAGCCGCAACCAGCTGCATGATCAATTATACCATTATTTGCTGGAACAAACCAACATAAGTTTTCCCGACACTTTTTTAAAGCGTTGGTTGCAAAATGGCGGCGACAAACCAAAAACGGCAGAGCAGGTTGAAGAAGAATTCCCCATGTTCAGCAACCAGCTAAAATGGACCCTGATCACTGATAAAATTACAAAAGAAAATCAACTGGAAGTTAGTCAGCAGGAATTGAAAGATGCAATGATGGCCGAGGTTATGCGCTACTTTGGCGGTGCAAGCCTTGGAGAAGATACCAGTTGGTTGGGTGCATATGTAGACAGAATGATGAAAGACGAAAAGCAAGTGGAAGCTACTTATCACAGACTTGTAACAGACAAATTATTTACCTGGGCACAAAGCCAGGTTACGCCTGCAGAAAAAGAAGTAACACCCGATGAGTTGAATGCTATGCAGCACCATCACCATTAAATATTATCCCCTAAAAGGGAGTAAAAAATAATAATTATAGAAGCCGGAGCATTTAGTTGTTCCGGCTTTTTTTATTGGTCAAAATCAATGAATGTCTTGTCATGAATAAGGTTTACGATTATTCGTAAATTTGAATCAGACAAACATTGACAAAAAAATAGAAAAGCAAGAAGCTCTCGTAGCAGAATACTTATTAGGTGACGTTACATTTCGTCAATTAGGTCTCAAACATGGTATTGATTTTAGAAAAATACATTATTGGGTAAATTGTTATAAAGGGAAGCTTAAACCCACGTCGAAGATTTCCAAAAGAACAACGATTGCCACTAAATAATTTGTCTATAAAAAGCATCAATTGGGTAAAAGTTAAGTTGCATTAATAGCAATTAGGCTTAGGTTCGCAGACCTATTGCCTATCGTAACTGAGGCAAAGAAATAAATAAAGAAACGAAAAAAACTATACCCCCTAAAAGTGCATTCCATAGAATCTATACAAACTTGACCCGGTATTTGCATTATCTTTATGGATATATAAAACAGCATGTTGACACTAAACAGCATATTAAAAGAGATAAAGGATGTTCCGGTTAGCCGCCTGGAAGAATTGTATCAATTTGTTCATTCGCTCACTCCAAAGAGAAAACAAAGCGAAACGTTAAGAAAAAAAATCCTTTCGTTTGGAGGAGCTTTTAGCGATATGAGCGATAAGAATTATTCGGATTTTCTTAACCAAACAAAAATAACAAGGACAAATCTTTTTGACCGTAACATTGACCTATGAAACCATCTATGCTCGACACCGATATTCTATCAGAGTTTTTAAGAGGTAATTTAAAAGTGATAAACAAAGTTGACGAACACTTGCAAGAATATGGCTTCATAAGTTTAAGTATTATTACATACTACGA
>JAYTTM010000299.1:0-7352 GCA_043745055.1 Chitinophagaceae bacterium
CTGATTATTGAGAGTCTTTGCCGGAAAACTGGGCAGAAAAGATGCCTCCGACAGCGAATTTCAGCAAGTGCATTTCTGCGCTATTTACTCTAGTTCAGCTTGCCGGTCATAAATTCTACCAGCCTGTCGTCGCTCATTTTATTAGCTGTCGAATCATCCGTACGGGTATTTTTAAACTGCGGCGTATCTGCCAGGTAATGGAGAAACTGCTCCTGCACCTGCCCTGTTCCCGCAACATGGATATAAGTGGCATTTTGAAGATGTGTAGCAATTTCCTTAAAGTACTTTGCCTGCAGTGATTTCTCGTGGTTATGTGTTGTATTTTCGCTGGGTCTGGATGTAGCTTTTTCCCCAGCCACTGTAGCTAGTATAGAAATGGAGTCAGACTCTGGTTGTTCTTTTCCTACAATAACTGCTATCTGTGTATCCATCCATACACCGAATTGTTTTTGATTACTCATGTTAAATATATTTTGTTGTAAGCATCTAGTCTCAATTACCATACCGTTAAAATATTCCCCATTTTGTAGAGAATGCAAAAAGGAGTCAACTATTTTCAACACGGTACACCCCACCAGTAAATTGTTTTGTCATTTTCCTGATGCTATTTTCATAAACCAATAATCCATATTAGCATGTATTTGTGAAATAATATTTTTCATTATAGTATTTTTGCCCCTTCGATACACTCTAATTGGAGTGGATATTGCATGAATCTCTAACGGGGGGTTCGTAAAAAATAAATGGATACCAATGATTAAAAAATTATTGAAAATTCTACTGATCAGTTTATTAGTTTTAATTGGAGTTGCCTTTGCAGTTCCTTATCTGTTCAAAAGCCAGATAGTAGCTAAAGTGAAAAAAGAAATCAATGCAAAACTGAATGCAAGGGTTGATTTTAAAGACGTGAATATTTCTTTTTTCCGGCATTTTCCAAAAGTTGCGATTGGTCTGGATGAATTAAATATTACGGGTAACGGTGTTTTTGCGTCTGATACTTTGTTGGCTGCCAAACAAATTGATGCTGCTGTAAACTTGATGAGTATAATAAAAGGCAGCAATATCAAAATCTATTCTGTATTTGTTGAATCCCCCCGGATACACGCCATCGTTACAAAAGACAGCCTGGTAAACTGGGATATTGTAAAGCCCGATACAGTTGCCGCAACAGCAGCTACCGGAAGGCCATTTAAGATGGAGTTGCAGCGCTATGAAATCAACAATGCTTACATCAGTTACAAAGACGAAACATCAGCAATTGGTACAGAGATATTTAATCTTAACCATAGCGGAAGCGGTGATTTTACGGCGAACTTGTTTACCTTAAAAACCAGTACCACTGCGGAAAGTGTAAACGTGATCTATAGTGGCATTTCCTATTTATCAAATGCAAAAGCGGCAGCTGCTGTAGATATACAGGTAGATAACAAAAGTAATATCTACCGGTTTAATACCGATAAAATAACGGTGAACAACCTGCAGCTGGCAAGCCAGGGTTCAATTAAAAACCTACTTGAAAAAGGCTATGATATGGACATTAGTTTTAAAGCGCCCTCCACAGCTTTTAAAAACTTATTGAGCCTGGTACCTTCCATTTACAAACATGATTTTGATAAAATAAAAACCAATGGTAGCGCTCTATTCAGCGGTTTTGTAAAGGGTGTTTACAATAAAACAACTATACCTGCTTACCATGTTGACCTGGAAGTAAAAGACGGATTTTTTCAATATCCCGACTTGCCCAAACCCTTGCAAAACATCAACATAAAAGCCAATATAGATAACCCGGACGGCATTACGGACAACACTGTTGTAAATGTAGAGAAAGCTCATATTGAGCTGGACAATGAGCCTTTTGATATACGGCTGCTGGTAAAAAATCCCATCACCAGTTTATTTGTAGATGCTGCTGCAAAGGGCAAACTCAATCTTGATAAATTGGCACAACTGGTAAAGCTGGAGCCGGGCACAAAAATAACTGGTTTGCTAAATGCCGACCTTTTTGTTAAAGGCAAAGTAAAGGCAATTGAAGAGCAAAAACTAGATCAGTTTACTGCAGGGGGAACGCTTAATCTCAACAACTTTTTGTACATCGCAAAAGACTATCCTACCGGCGTAAAAATTAGTAATCTGCAAACGAGTTTTACGCCGGTTAAAGTTGATATAAGCAACATCAGCGGGCAATACCTGGGATCAAATTTTAATGGTAGCGGGCAAATTAACAACCTGCTTAATTATATGCTGCAAAGCAAACCTTTGAATGCAGTACTTAATGTGAGTGCCGATAATATCAATTTAAACGACTGGATGGGAACCTCCACTGATACCGCTACTGCAAAGGGACCTGCTGCTGCACCATTTGCGGTACCTGCTAATTTAAATGTGCTAATTAATACAAAGGTTGGTAAAGTGCATTATGATAAGCTGGACATTAGCAACCTTACCGGCAGTCTTAAAGTAAACGATGAAACAGTAACCATGGCCGATGTAAAAGGTAATGCACTTGATGGCAGCATCATGATAAATGGAACATATTCTACCAGAGCGAGCAAAGCAAAACCAGCTATCTCATTGATGTATAACGTGGATAAAGTTGATGTACAAAAAACCTTCAATGCTTTTAATACAGTACAGGCGTTAATGCCAATTGGTAAGTATATAGCGGGCAAATTAACTTCTCAACTCACCATGAATGGCAAGCTGGGAGATAATATGATGCCTGATTTGAAATCACTAAACGGTAACGGTAATCTCTTGCTGATTGAAGGTTTTTTAAGCAAGTTTGCGCCACTTGAAAAAATTGCCAGTACTTTAAATGTTCGGGCACTTGAACAACTTTCCCTGAAGGATGTAAAGAACTACATTGAATTTAGTAACGGGCAGGTAATGGTGAAACCCTTTCCACTTAAAATAAAAAATATAGACCTGGAGATTGGCGGATTGCAGGGTTTTGACCAGTCAATAGATTATGTGATTAATATGAAATTGCCTCGTGCGCTAATGGGTGAAAAAGGGAATCAATTGGTGAACAATCTGGTGAGCCAGATAAACAGTAAAGGCGTACCGCTAAAAGTGAGTGATATCATTAATCTAAATATAAAGCTGGGGGGATTTATTACCAAACCAACCATAAAAACTGATTTAAAACAAGGTGCTCAAAATATTGCAGACCAGTTGAAAACGCAGGCGTTGGATTTTGTAAAAGCCAAATTCGACAGTACCAAACAAGCAATAACAAGTGCTGTAAAGGATACGATTGCCTCTGTAAAAAAACAAGCCATTGAAGCTGCCAAAGATGCATTGATAAAACAAATGTCAGGAAATAAAACTGATAGTACCGGCAGCGGTAAGCCTATTGTAAAACCTGCCGAATCGGTAAATGGATTGATAAATGATTTGTTTAAAAAGAAGAAAGACACTACAAAAAAACAGTGATGAGTATGCTGTGCTTTCTCCTCATATCTACAAAGTCGCTTGCCCCGTGTTCGGTGTTTCGAACAGGTCGGTGGGGACACCGACATTGGATAGCGGGTGTACCTACCAGGGTAATAATTCTTACTGCTTCACAATTCTTTCCACAATTGTTTTGTTGGTATACATCATCTTTAAAATATAAATACCAGCTCCTAATTTATCAAGGTTAACTGTAATTTGCCTGTCTGCATTTCCATTGTATCTTTTATCCCAAACCCTTTGCCCTGCAGCATTAAAAACTTGTATAGCTTGCAATTTTATTGGTGGCTCTACAGCTGAATGATGAATAAGAAAACTGTTATTAAATGGATTGGGATAAATTAAATACCCCTGGTCTTTTAGTCTTTTTGGTAACTTTTGCTCAGTTATATTAATATTATCGAGCCAGATACTATTTTGCTTATTTCCTTTAGAAACGAAGTACAATTGAAAATTGGTTGACCCAACAAACGGTGAAAGGTAAATTCTGTTTGCCTTCCATTGCTTCTTTAAGGAGGGAGTAAACGCTACTGTACTGGTATAATTAGGGTCATTTACAGTTTGCAATTCGTACCCAAATTTCTTAAATGCAGTTGTGAAGGTTACACCACAATCATTGGTGGCTTGCACCTCCAATGTATCTAATGGAAACACCTTAGAACCTGGATATTGTGGCCCGGATTTGTACGCAAGGTCAAACGTTACAAATACAGAATCTGCCTTACCATCATTGATAACAATGGGAGAAATAAAATAATCAATGGCATTGTTGACGTTGCTGACATTGCCATTATTTATCACCATCGCTTTACTACCCGTAAATGCACCTGCTGCTGATGTTTCCCAGCCGGTACCTCCAGTTATATTTTGAACGCCCCAGTTGAGAGAAGGAAAGCCGTTTCCTTCAAAACCTTCTGTAACAGGCGTTGCTACAGGGGCAAAAATATTAAAGGTTTTTACCAGCGTATCATTGGCCGTGTATTGGTCATCAAGCCCATTGGGCATGGAGGTGTAAACTTTTATAACATGCGTTCCAGTAGTAGTATTGGCTGCTGTAAAGTTGAGCGCCAACTGGTCGCATTTTACATAAACACCTGCCCAGTCAATAGTACTTACTGATCCATTATCAATTTGATAGGATATTTTAAGCGACCGCAGTGTGTCCAGCCCATTATTGGCAATAATTACTTTGGGTGTAAAACTGGTTGTATTGCAAATGGAAGGCAAGGGTTCAATGATGGCTGCTACCGTTGTATTTCTTGCAAAAGCTTTAAAGCCAACCACATTAATACTATCTATATAAATATTATTTCCGTAGTCGTTTATTGATTCAAAACCAATAACCAGTGTTTTGATTTTTTCGCTGCATAAATCATCTAGCACCAACCGTTCTGTTCTCCATTGGCGGCTATTGGCAGGAACAAAATTTTCTGCAGTAGTACCGGGAACTGTGCTTAATGAAGCACCTCCTTTGGCATAAGTGGTGGGTTTCCAGGTAAGGCCACAATCCGTAGAATAAATAATCCTTAATGAATCTTTTGTAGGTGTAGTAACGCCTGTACCAAAGTAAGGCTGGTAAGCTACATTAAAACTAATTGCGAGAGAATCCAATGCATCCACTTTTATAGATGGCAATCTGTAAATATCCCGCTGACCCAATTTATTATTGGCATCCGGACCGTAGTCAAAACATTTAATCCGCATGGATGCATTGCCAGGTCTTCCTGCTGCAGTGGTCCTAGTCCAGGTTACTGACGGCGCATCCGGATTAATGATGGAGGAACCATTTGCGGGAGGAAAAATTGTTGACTGAAAACTTTCTGTATAAGGCAAAGTTAATTCGGGTGATATTGTAAAATTGACTGTTAAATCATTATTTACAGCAATGGCATCAATGCCACTATTGGGAGCAGATAATGAAAACTTCAATGCATTGGCACCTTTAACAGCAACCTGCGCAGCAAGTTCCACTACCTGAGATTTACCTGTTAAAATATTTACAGCAATGGTTTGCGAGGCCGCATTTAAACCATTAATTGTTGTTGTAATTGTAATAGAAGTAAGTGTGGTTGTACCTGCATTTGTAATGCGCAAACGAGGATTAAATACTCCGGGGCAACTAACGTTCGGATAGCTGATGCCAGTGCAGGTGCTGGAATTAAAATCACTACCTCCGGGACTAACAACGCTGTTAATAGCTGCATCCAATAAAGGCATTCCGACAGGTAATTGCCCACCAAGCGTAGTTAGGTAGCCGGGGCGACAATTTTCCAATACCCACTCCATCCTTTTTACTGATCCCTTTGAAAACATAGAATAGCAGGCATCATCGGTATAGTCCATAAAGTTTTGAAACATTCTCGGCACCGAAGGTGTACAGCCATTGGCAACACCCGGTGCAGGACAACCACTGGTGGGATTATTTTGACTGGGAATATCATCGGCCGGTGCTAATAAATCAGGTGGTAAAGAACAGCTTGCAGCAGTCAGTTGATTGAAATCTTTGGTGGCACAGCCATCATCAAATGGATGGTACAAACCAAAATTATGGCCAATTTCATGCACAGATGTTCTACCCAATTTAAATGCAGGATAGGCGAAACAAAGGTTAGCAAAAGCACGATAATCAATACATACACCATCAGCATTGGAACTACCAGCAGGCCCGCCCGGCCCTATTTCTGGTGCTATACCCAGTAAGCCTGCATCTGTACCGTCTCCCACATACAGGTTGTAATATTTGGATATGTCCCAGCCAGTTGAACCACCGGTGGCAGTTGACGATTTTTTTATGGGCTGATTAGTGGTAGTTAATATTTGAGTGGTGCCACTTTTGCGGATGATGCCTGTTGTAAAGTTTCCATCAACATCTCTTTTAGCCAAAGTAAATCTTAGCAATGAGTGGCCTCTTACAGGATAAAAGCCAACGCCATTGGTACTATCCGCATTAATACCTGCAAAATCTTCATTTAATCTGTCGATAAAAAATTGTACCGCATCATCTGATATACTCCATGGATTGGGCAATACAATGTGCACTACAACCGGTATTGTAACCGGGCCGGGTAAAGCTACTGGCCTGTTGATTTGATTGCCCGTTGCAGGCTTGTTGATAAGCGAACGCTGGTAGTCTGCCTGTCCCTTTTGGATGCGTTGCAGCAGGGCAGGATTTTGTGCCATTTCCTGCTGAAGCGCCTCCATAGTTCCGCATCTTTTAAGCGCAGGTTTAATTGCCTGTTGCTTTTGTGCACACAAATTTTGAAAAGGAACGAGGCCCGTTGAAAAAATTAATAAACAAAGTACCAATATTTTAAAACGACTGGTATTAAAAAAGAAAGAGGGTAAGATTGTATGCATGGATATTGTGATGGATTTTAAAAAAGTTTGTTGTGATAAATGGTAAACAGGAATTGTGTAACAATCATTTTTAACAGGTGATGTAAAATTTCTTCTGGTACAACACTAATATATTAACCTGTTTATTATTTCGATAGTCAAATGGTTATAGAACATGCAAAAGTTGCTTAAATTCTTTAACCAAATAAAAATCAACAACGAATTTACGGATGTATTTATTGATGTAGGCGAGTGTTGTAAAAATTGTTTTTATTAAAGAAATAGCAGCCCCTTATCTATGTAAATATTTTTTTTGTTTGTTCGTATATAGACTTTATAATGACAGTACGACGATTATGTAACATTAGAAACAATCAACTCATCATTGATTTGCCAGAAAATTTTAGAGGAAAGCAGAAAGTTATGGTTACGCATGAGTATCACGTTGATTCTAAAGCTGAAAAGCTTGTAATGTTGCAAAAAGCTTCAAAAGACCCACTCTTTATCGCCGACATCAAAGAAGTAAATGATGATTTTGGAGCAATTGAAAAAGACATAGTATG
>JAYTTM010000300.1:0-2017 GCA_043745055.1 Chitinophagaceae bacterium
ACGTTAATTCAGTTTAAATTATGGAGATAATAGGAGACTGTACAGTAAATAATTAATACCGATTTATTTTAGCATAATTAAAAACTTATTCATTTGCCAGCTGCAATAAATCTATCCTTTTACAATTTTATTGTAGCTGGTAGCAATACCTTTTATTAAAGATGAACTAAAGCCCTGGTGTTCCATTTCATTCAACCCCGCAATAGTGCATCCTTTTGGAGTAGTTACTTTATCAATTTCCTGCTCCGGATGGGTGCCCTTCTGTAACAAAAGTTCAGCAGCTCCATTTACAGTTTGTGCAGCAATCAATGTGGCTGTAGCTGCATCAAATCCTATTTCTATTCCCCCCTGTATATTGGCCCTTATGTAGCGCATGGCGTACGCAGTGCCACAGGCTCCCAATACAGTGGCCGCATCCATCAGCTTTTCATCTATTATTGCTACTCTTCCCAATGTTTCAAACAACCCTTTTACAAAAGCAATTTGCGCTGTACTTGTATTGCTAAAACTAAGGCAGGTCATGCTTTCCTGTATGGCAATGGCTGTATTGGGCATGGCCCTGCAAACGGGAATTTTCTTTTTAATGATCTCAGCAATATCATTTATTAAAACACCTGTTACTACAGACGCCAAAATATGCTTTACAGTTAAATCCTTTTTTACACTGTTCAGCACTTCACTTACCTGAAATGGTTTAATGGCGAGGATTACCAGTTCACTGCTTCGTATAGCTGCATTATTATCTGATGTTACAATTACTCCCTTTTTAACCAAATACTCCAGGGTAGTAATGTTTCTTTTGGTGATAGTGATATCGGCTGGTTTGCAGAACTTACTTTTTATTAACCCTTCTGCGATGGCTGTACCCAGGTTGCCGCCGCCAATGATGGCAATTTTTTTACTCATGACTTTTTAATTTTATTACCAGCAAATGTAGAGCGAAAGAGTAAATATTTAAGTAATAAAAATGCCGGTGTACCCACCCGCATTTTTACTAGTATGCTGATAATTTAAAATCGAAGATTTACGCCCAACATCCAGTTGAACCTTGCCATGGGGAAATAATAATTTTCAGTTACCAGTCCCCCGGAAATATAGCTATAAGTGTAACCATTGGGTTCATACTTTTTATTTAAAACATTATTGAGTTGTAAAATAATATTGAAAGCCTTTGTGAAATTATTTTTAATTGAATAACTCAGCCGTACATCTTGTACAAAATATCCATTTAGTTTCCTTGAGTTTTGTGCAGTATTATCAAGGTATTGGCTACTTACATATTTGCTGAGTAAGCTAATCTCACTATTTTTTAATGGTATAATATCTATTGTACTGCCTGCAACAACTGCTGGCGAAAAGCTGATGGTTGTTTTTTTATACTGATTTACTACCTGGCCGCCGTTATCGTAATCGTCGATGTATTCAGCATAATTTTTCACTTTATTTTCGCTGAAAGCTACATTAGTACTGATGTTAATGTACTTTGAAATAATAGCTTTTCCCTGCAGCTCTAGCCCCAGCCTGTAGCTATTGGGAATATTGGTACGGGTGTAAGCGCCAACATCATTTATTTTTCCGGTTAATACCAATTGGTTTTTGTATAACATGTAGTACAGGTTGGCGGCATAAGAACATTTACTGTATTTTTTTTCAACGCCCAGTTCAAAATCATTCAATTTTTCTGCCAATGGCTGCTGGGTAATGCCTGCTTCAAAATCATCCCGGTTAGGTTCTTTATTGGCAAGCGCATAAGAAAAATAAGCCTGCCAGTTTTTATTGCTATAAGTAATCCCTGCTTTGGGATTTACAAATGTGTAGGTATTATTTACCTTCATTGAAGGATTTTTTTCAAAGCCATTGATGGTATAGTTTACATTTCTAACCTGCAAATCTGCATAAGTTTGCCAATTGGTCCCCCACTGTTGAGTCCATTTAGTAAAAAGGGAAAAATCTTTTTTATTGGCAGTTAGATTATACCATCTGTAATTAGCAGGAACTGCAGGCTGCACCTGTGCCC
>JAYTTM010000301.1:0-2016 GCA_043745055.1 Chitinophagaceae bacterium
CAACAAAAGCTATTTAAAATCAACTTGCATAAAATTTGTGTGTCCAGTCCGTAAAAAATTGAAACTCGGAGTCTACAAATTTTAATGGAAACGTCACCACGAATTTGGTCTGTAACTAGCTTGCCACCAACGGACAGGTATTGCTGTAGGTGGGATATTTTATAACGTCCAGCCCGGTACCGCTGCCCAATTGAAAATATAAAGTTGAAGTTAACAACAAAAAGCCAAATTGAAACTCGTCTGCCCGAACCAAAGTACAGCGATGCAAACAGCCGAAGATTACAACGTCCAGCCCCACTTGCAGCAATACCCATGTTGTACGTTTGTGCTTCTGCCTGCTTAAACGGGGAAACCTGCGTTTCTAAGTTCTGCTAACTCCTTTTCATTAAATTTCTCTTTCATTTTGTTCATTTGTTTTGGGCTCGTCATTTTGTGCTTGACCCAAAAATGTAAAGCAAGAGGTTCATTGTTAGTTAAAGTAATTGGAAACCATTTTCCTTCACTCTTTCTATACGCTTTCCATTCTTCAGTTCTATCAACTGTCCCTGAATGTATTTTACCCCAAGTTGGTTTTTCATGGAAATGATATTCCCAAACTAATTCTATATCTTCTATTGTTTTATTGTCAAGTTTCTCCTTTTTTTTGATGTGTTTATAAAACCTCGACCTCCAGTCCAATTTATTTGGATTTTCTGCCTTGTATAAGTCGTCTATTAATCTACCTATGACATATTGCACAGACTTGCTTGTATTTGCATAATCAAAACCCGTTGCCTCAACTCGTTTTCTAATGTCGAGCTTTTTACCTTTTTTATTTGCTTGGTCAATTCCAATTAGCCAAGTTGCTAATTTTTTGCCTTTATACGTATATGAATGAGTGAGAATTATTCTTTCTTTATTTACTACTGCCTCCTTTAGTAATTCAAGCCATCCTTTAACTATTTCTTCTTCATTTAGTTTATGTCCATCTTCAAAAGAAAAGCCAACTGCCAAAAGTTTTTCAATATGCTCTTTTGGCATTTTTAATTCTTTGTGATTATACAATAATTTTTGTTTTATATACCAAGCATACAAGATGTGGTCAGCATAATCTCGTTTTACTGTAAATGTTCCGAACTCTTTTTTATATGCTTTTAGTCTTTCAAACATAAAGTCCCATTTTTGTAAATAGGCTTCGGTTATTGTTAATACATGATTTTTATATTTTTTTCGTGGCTTGTCATCAGTAATTTCAATGTTGCCTAATTCACCAATTTCAGGAAGTTTAAACTTTCTTTTTTTCTTTCCATTGGGATTTATTGTATAATTTAAATCATACTCAAAATTCTCGGTTGGAATTAATCCTTCTGCATATAATTTATCGATATGTTCTTGTGTTACAAATTCAAGATTGGGGTCTGAGAAATCAAGCAGCGGCGAAAAATAATCTTTAAGTTGATTTAATACTTTCAGTCCTGCACTGTCCTGATTACTGAAGTCAAGTAATAAAGAACACTCAACATTGTAAAATAAACCTGTCTTGGTTAAATTGGATGAACCTGTAATAATTCTATTTTTAATTCCTTCAAAGAGATAGACTTTTGGATGATAAATAAAAATGTCAGCGTTATAGATGTAAGTTGAAACTCTTAATTCGAGCAGCAGTTCTAATGCTTCTTTAGATGTTATGAATTCATTGCGACCTACAAAAAATGTAACCTTTCTGTTTTCTGAAATAGCCTTTTGAATAAAAGGTTTTAATTCTAAAAGTCCAGGCTTACGAATGAAGGCAACAAAAACAGTTATGTCAGTAAAGACTGGGTTCTTGATTGAAGAACAAATATAATTTCCACAAGTTTCATTGTCGTCCTCGTGAATACCGTGTCCTATAAATTCTGCTATCATTGTCGGTTAGTAGGGTGGTCGTTTAGCATAACGTACAACGGTCGGGTATTGCTGCAGGCAGGGAATTCATTGCTGTGTCTGCCCCCAACCGCTGATGAATAAAGATATAAAAGTAAAAGGTAACAAACAAAA
>JAYTTM010000302.1:0-7321 GCA_043745055.1 Chitinophagaceae bacterium
ATAGAAAATTCTATTGCTGGTAGCATTTTGCCCAACTACAATTTATTACAGAAATGCAATCTAAAAATTGTGGGCGAAGTTTATTTGCAAATAAAACAAAATCTGCTGGTAAATCCGGGTGTAAAGCTGGAGGATATAAAAGAAGTACACAGTCATCCGATGGCTATACAACAATGCTTTGGTTATTTAGATAAATTTAACTGGAAGCTAGTTGAAACAGAAGATACTGCTCTTAGTGCAAAGCATATTCACCAGCATCGTACTAAACATATTGCCGCAATTGCCAGCAAGCTTGCCGGCGAAATTTACCAATTGCATAACATTGCCCCCAACATTCATACGCTCAAAAATAATTACACCCGTTTTTTAGTTTTGCAAAGGGCAGAAATGGTACAGGAGATTCCTGATGCCAATAAAGCTTCTATTAATTTTCATACCGACCACTCCAAAGGTAGCCTGGCAATGGTGCTAACCAAAATAGCAGAGGGAGGCATTAACCTAAGCAAATTGCAGAGTATGCCGATGCCGGGTAGTGACTTTAAATATTTGTTTTATGCCGATCTGGAGTTTGAAACAAAACTGCAACTGGACAATGTTTTAAATGAAATCAAAAACAATACAGAAGCATTGCAGGTATTGGGAGTTTATAAAAATGGAAAAGTTTACTAAACAATTGCCTGTATCGTTCAATAGTGTGAAGGGCAAAAATAATTATTAAATGCAGATAGCAAAAAGAATAGAAGGTATTGGAGAATATTACTTTTCTCAAAAACTACGGGAAATTGATACCCTTAATAAACAAGGTAAAAATATAATAAGCCTTGGCATTGGAAGCCCGGATATGCCTCCACATCCGGAAGTGATAAAAGTATTGCAGGAGGAGAGTGCTAAACCCAATGTGCATGCTTATCAGTCCTATAAGGGGAGTCCTGTTTTACGTAATGCTGTAGCAGGATGGTATAAAAAATGGTACGCTGTGGAACTGGATGCAGATACTGAAATTCTTCCATTAATCGGCAGTAAAGAAGGTATTATGCATATCTGTATGACGTATTTTGAAGCAGGTGTAGGTGTGCTGATTCCCAATCCAGGTTATCCTACTTACAGTAGTGCAGTAAAAATTGCTGGTGCTACGCCTTTGTATTACGACTTAAATGAGGCTAATAATTATCATCCTGATTTTGAAAATATTACCCAACTTATACATGAATTTAAAGGGCGTGCTGAAGGTAACCGGGTAAGTGGAATGTTTGTAAACTATCCGCACATGCCAACGGGACAATTGCCCGTGACGGAAATATTTGAGCAATTAATTTCATTTGCAAAACAACAGGAGATTATTATTATTCATGACAATCCATATAGTTTCATTTTAAATGAAAATCCGGTAAGTATTCTTTCTGTTGCAGGTGCTAAGGAGGTGGTAATTGAACTAAATTCATTAAGTAAAAGCCATAATATGGCGGGCTGGAGGGTAGGCATGCTTTGCGCTTCCAAAACTAGGATTGATGAAGTTTTAAGGTTTAAAAGTAATATGGATAGTGGCATGTTTTTACCCATTCAATTAGCAGCCGCCAAAGCCTTGGAATTGGATGAAAGCTGGCACCAACAGCTAAACGAAGTGTATAAAAAGCGACGGGAAAAAGTGTTTGAATTGCTGCATCTATTAAACTGCCGTTTTGATAAAAGTCAGGCGGGTATGTTTGTGTGGGCCGCAGTTCCAGAGTCCTGTAAAGATGGCTATGCATTAAGCGACGAGGTTCTGTATCAATCAAATGTTTTTATAACGCCCGGTGGAATATTTGGCACTAACGGCGATAGATATGTACGGGTAAGCCTCTGTGCAACAGAAGAAAAAATTATTGAATCAATCAACAGAATTAAAAAAACGAAATGAATATCGCAATCATAGGGTTAGGATTAATTGGAGGTTCCATGGCCCTGGCATTAAAGGAAAAGGGATTGGCAAAAAAAGTTGTTGGGGTGGATAATAATTTAATTCATCAGCATAAAGCATTAAAGTTGGGATTGGTGGATGAAGTACTAGACTTGAAAGAAGCAATTACAGGTGCAGATGTGGTCATTATAGCAATACCAGTAAATGCTGCTGAAAAACTACTGGAAACTATTTTAAATACAATTGATCGGCAGGTAGTCATGGATGTAGGATCTACAAAAAAGGCTATTTGTGCCATGGCTGCTGGTAATAAAAATGGCCATCGGTTTGTATCTACCCACCCTATGTGGGGTACAGAATACAGTGGCCCGGAGGCTGCTGTGAGAGGTGCTTTTGAGAATAAAGCTGTTGTTATTTGCAACAAGGAAAACAGTGATATTGATGCTGTGGTGATAGTAGAAAATATCTACAAAACATTGGGCATGCACATTGTTTATATGGATGCTAAAGCGCATGATTTACATGCTGCTTATGTCAGTCATATCTCTCACATTACTTCATTCGCTCTGGCTAATACGGTGCTGGAAAAGGAAAGGGAAGAAGATGCTATTTTTGAATTAGCCAGTGGTGGTTTTGAAAGTACGGTGCGTTTGGCAAAGAGTAACCCTGCTATGTGGGTGCCCATATTTATGCAAAACAAAGAAAACTTATTGGATGTTTTAAATGAGCATATCACTCAGTTAAGAAAGTTTAAGAGTTGCCTTGAAAAAGAAAACTATGATTACTTACTGGAATTGATTGAACATGCAAATGGTATTAAAAGGATTTTGAAATAGCGGGGCAATTTGAGTAGTTGAAAATGCACTGATGATAAATAATAGTTTTAGCAGGGTCTTCTTATTTTATAAAATGCAGGGTTGGAAAGAAGTGAGCCTTTATGGAAAAAATGAAATAAAATTCGAAATGGATTTAGCTGCCTGGTTACAAAAATCAACTGCTTAAGTATGCTGCCCTCTTTCTCTTTTTATTGTAATAGGGTAGTAGTACCAGTGATGTAAAACCAACCACCAGGATAATCAAAAACTGGGCAACCCATTGCAGCGTTCCGTTTGCATATGCAAGTCCTTTATCAATCTGATAAAGCATCATTACTTCCATTATAAAATGAGGATAAGTTCCAATTCCGCCCGGAGTAATTATCATTCCAATACTTGCAAATGCCAAAACAGGAAATACTGCAGCAAACGGCAATACGCCGGTTCCTTGAGTTGCATAAAAACCAAGATAAGTGCCACCGAGGTAGCAACACCATATAAAAATACTATGGAAAATAAATGCCCACTTATTTTCCAGATTTTTAATGCTTACAATACCTGCCTTAATACCCAGGAAAATATTTTTTATTTTAATAATAAATTTACTGCTGCCATGTTTAATAAACAGCCACCTGAATATGAAATAAAAAACGGTAAAAAATACTGCAATCAATAATAACTTAATTAAAAGTGTATTGGTGCCGTCAGAAAAAAAATTCTTTTGTAGTGTATCCGTTGCATATTCGCTGATGATGCTGGCTTGTGTAACTATTGCAATAATAAAAACCAGCAAAAGGCAAAACACATCTACAGCTCTTTCCACCAAAATTGTTCCAACCAGTTTATCTGGAGGCACCTCTTCATATTTACCCAATATGGTGCATTTTAAAACTTCTCCCAAACGAGGAACCGCAACATTGGCCAGGTAACCTATCATTACAGCAAAAAATGTATTTAAAAGGGTAGGGTTGTACCCCATTGGCTTCATTAAAATTTTCCATCTGATTGCACGACTAATATGGCTGGCGGTAAGTATAAAAAATACAGGAATAAAGAGTGCATACCAGGCAGATTTCATTGCTTCTTTGCATTCATTCCAGTTTTTTTCATCCATTTTGCTGATACTCCACCAAACTAAAAAAATACCGAAACCTAAAAACAAGAGGTATTGTAACGCCGTTAGCAATTTCTTTTTCATATTGAAATACAAATTACGAAGTAATACTTGATTACTGGGCAGATATCGATTATCAAAATCTATTGAAGAATTTTTCGACAATTGTTGTTTTACAAAATTTGGCTGTAGTAGAAACTTGGTTATGACGTATCGATTTGTGGTTGGTGAATTGAGAATGGTGAAAAATTGACCATTCACAATTTACGCTTGACTCAACACCAGCATATTGTCTATTAATCTGATGTCATCAATAAATGCGGCTATTAATATCACTAATGCAGATTGGCCATCCCAGTCATCAACAATCTGCAAAGATTTTGCAGCGGCTATCTCTACGTAGTCTGTTTTAAAACCTCCCGCATTTAAATTATCTGCTGCCCGCTTTTTAATTGATTGCAAATTTCCAGGCTTTATTTGCTGTTTTATCCAAACAAGTGTTTCATAAATCAGGGGTGCTTTGGATCTTGCATCCTCGGAGAGACGCAAATTTCTACTGCTCATGGCAACGCCATCGTGTTCTCTTAAAGTATCTCCAATTAATATCCCGATGGGTGTTTCTGTTAATGATACCAGTTTGGTAATTACCATACATTGCTGGTAATCCTTTTGGCCCAATACCAATCTATCGGGTTGCACAATGCCCAATAAACGCTCCATCACCTGGCAAACGCCTTGAAAATGACCTGGTCTGCTGGCGCCTTCTAATACTGTATCCAGGTAACCCAAATGATACTTTTTATTTTGAATGCTTCCATTTGGGTACATTTCCTTTACAGATGGTAGGAACAATATATCGCAACCAGCTTTTTCCAGCTTATACACATCTTTGTCAATTGTTTTGGGATATTTTTCAAAATCCCCGGCCTCGTTAAACTGAGTTGGGTTTACAAAAATGCTGCTAACAATAACGGTATTGGTAGCTTTTACTTTTTCCAATAAAGAAATATGGCCCTGGTGTAAAGCACCCATTGTAGGAACAAATGCGATAGATAAACCTTTCCTCCTGCTGTTAGTAAGTTCAGCCATCAGTTGTTGAACCTGGTTAAATAAAATCATGCTGCTAATGGTTATTGGGGTTCAAATGTAGGTGTATAATGATTTTCAGAAATTTATTGTACTTTTGCACTCCCAAAGAAAATCATACCTGACTATTTAACCAAGAAATAATGTCGACAAAAAAAAGAATTTTATTTATTGCTAACGAAATGTCTCCTTTTGTGGAGCTTACAGAGTTTGCTGACATCATTAATAAACTGGCAGTAAAATCCAACGACTCAGGCATGGAGGTTAGGTGCATTATGCCAAGGTTTGGCGTAATTAATGAACGCAGGCACAGACTTCATGAAGTAGTGCGTTTATCTGGTATTAATGTATCCATTGGTGGGGATGATTATCCTTTAATGATTAAGGTTGCTTCTTTACCCAATGCAAGACTGCAGGTATATTTTTTGGATAACGAAGATTTTTTTAAGCGAAAAACTGTTTTTAACGACGAGAACGAAAAGTGGTACCCGGACAATGGTTTACGTACCGCATTGTTTTGTAAGGGTGCCCTTGAAACATTAAAGAAATTTGGATGGCCTCCTGATATCATTCATTGTAGTGGGTGGATGACTGGTCTTATACCCATGTTCATTAAAGCAGCTTATAAAAAAGAACCTGTTTTTAGTAATTGCAAAGTGGTGTACACAATTGGCGAGAATACCTTTAAAGAAAAATTAGGAGCTGATTTTCTCAAACTTATTACCATTAATGATAATGTTACTAAAAAAGAACTCGACTTTTTTAAAGACGGTAATAATGTTTCAATGTTTAGAGGTGGTGCTGCTTATGCAGATGCCATCACTTTTGGTTCGGATAATGTGGATAAAAAATTAGTAGATGAGTTTAGTAAAATAAAAGGTAAAAAGACCTTGCCCTATAATGCTGAAAGTGATTTAACAGACTATTTACAATTATACACCGACCTTGCTAGGTAATAAGCCTCGTTCATTCTAAACATTAAATACACTGTTTTTGTGCATAGATTCTCTTTTAGTTTATTTCTTCCCGCTATCTTTTTTTTCGCAATATTTACCTGGAGTTGCAGTAAAATTAATACCACATCAATAGGGCAAGATCTTATCCCTGCAGTGGATAATGTAAGCACGTTTGCAGATACGCTTGACATAAATACTGCACAAGCTGTATTTTTAGACACTACCAGAATTTCCAGCATTGACAATCATACTCTCGGCAGTATTACAAACGATCCTGTATTTGGTACAACAAAGGCCGATGTTTTTGTAGAATTAAAACCTCCATTTTTCCCCTATCATTTCGGTAATGCAGGAGATACAATTGACGCTGTTGTTAATCCTGCACCAAATAAATCTGGCTTTGATTCATTGGTATTGTGCCTTTCTTTTAAAGCTTTGTATGGCGATACTACAAAAAAACATAGTTTTAATGTTTATAAAATTGATAAAGATGCCACAGATTTCAGGAACTTTTCATATAAGCTTGATTACCAGCCTGCCATTACACCCGGGTCTATCGGTTATGCTGAAATTATACCTACCGCAGTAAGAAATATAATTCGTTTTCCTGGTAACAGAAATGATACGGTAACAAACCAGATAAGAATCAAACTCAATCAAAGTTTCCTAAATGAATTTGTAGCTACCTTGGATACCTCGGTTGGTTCAACCAGTATTTTTCGGTCGGATTCTCTTTATAAGAATCTTTTACGAGGCTTTGCCATTAAAACTGGTGAATTACCTGGTAGCAATGCATTGTTTTATGTTGACTTAAATAGTGCTAGTACAAGGTTGGAAGTGCATTATAAAAAAAGAAGGAATGCTATCTTAGATACTACTTTTTCTTCCTTTTATTTTTCAGCTCTTAGCTCAGCCTCTGTAAGTTCCGCTGGCCATGCCAATTATTTAAAGAGAGATTCCTCTCAGGCAGAATTTATTAAATCGCCCAATGCAGATGCTTTATATCTTCAAACCGGACCAGGAACGTTTGCAACTCTTAAAATCCCCCGTTTAAGCAGCTTCCCAAACAGTATCATACATAAAGCAGAAATTATTGTTGAACAAATCCCTGCATCAACACCAATTCTTGCAGAACTTGATAAGGCGCTAGCCCCGCCACAATACCTTTATATAGACCTGGTGGATACCATTTCACCTATAAGTCATAAACCTGTTTATTACGATTTAAACCCTACAGTTTTTTACAATCCAGATAACAGTCTTTTTTTCTTTCCTAATGGTGGGATAGATTTTGGGTACTTTGGTGGATTTGTTCAAAGGAAGAACGATGCACTGGGTAATAGTATTTATTATTACTCTTTTAATGTATCACGTTATGTGCAAAATATGGTTACAAAACGTACCAATAACTACACTTTAAGATTATACGCTCCACACAATCTTAATTACTACA
>JAYTTM010000303.1:0-7317 GCA_043745055.1 Chitinophagaceae bacterium
ATACAATAGCTTCTTAAAGAAAAAAATATTTTCATTAAAATTTAATATATCAAAATTATTGTAGTATTTATGGACATTATTTATTAAAAAAGTCATCATGAATACATCGGTTGGTACTGCTAAATCAGATAGGATTGAAATTTTAGATGCCATTAGAGGCTTTGCTTTGTTTGGTATTATAATAGCCCACATGGCCAACCAGTATTACGCTGGCTGGCCACCTCCCGGGCACGAAAATATGGCTGTAAAAAATAGTTTTGATGGCTTTTTACAGACCTTTCATGATATACTTATTGTTAGTAAATTTTATACAATTTTCTCTTTTTTATTCGGGTTAAGCTTTGGCATACAATTGTTGCGTTCAAAAGAAAAAGGCAAATCATTTTTAGCCAGGTTTTCATGGAGGCTATTGCTGCTTTTCATGATTGGTTTTATCAACCATATCCATTATCGTGGCGACATACTTACCATATATGCTGTGTTGGGTTTTTTCCTTTTACTATTTTATAAGGCCGGTAATAAGGCATTATTATTCTGGTCGTTCTTTTTTATTTTGAATATGCCCGGCTATATATTCAGAACCATCGATTATGTAAAAAGCCTTCAAAAACCTGCAGGCACAACTCAGTCAACAGGTATGCCTGAAGGCTTTGATATGAATAAAATGCAGGCAGAAGCTACCGCATATTTCAATATGGTGAAAAAGGGAGATTATATTGGTATTATTAAAACCAATATCACCAAAGAATTTGCCAATAAAATGGGCTTCCAGGTTTTTTCAGGAAGGCTTAGTGTAACCCTTGGTTTATTTATTTTAGGATTATATGTTGCAAAACGAAGGATATTTGAAAATCTTCCGGATCATCTTCCGGGATTAAAAAGATGGCTTTGGGGAACGGCAATTTTCTGTCTTTCATTGATTGCCCTCTATTTTACATTTGGTGAAAAACTATTTCAAATCACCGGCCTGGGGGGATTGATATTGTCATTTTTATTAGATGTTTTTAGTCCTGCACTATCGATGGTATATGTTGCGGGGTTTATATTATTATTTCAAAAAACAGGCTGGCAAAAAAGAATGCTAAACCTTGCGCCATTAGGCAGAATGGGGTTAACTACTTACATCATGCAGACGATGATTGGCGTTCTGCTTTTTTACGGTTATGGATTTAACCTGTTGGATGTAATTGGTAATAGTGCAACATTTGCCATTGGCACGGTTGTTTTTATTGCTCAAATATATTTTAGCAAATGGTGGATGAAATATTTTTATTATGGACCTTTTGAATGGTTTTGGCGCAGTGCTACTTATATTAAGTTGCAGCCTTTTAAAAGGGAAGGGCTTTAAAATTATACAAAATAATAACAATAAAATCCTTATTGATTAACAAGTCACCTTCGCTTTCTAAGCTGGGTACTAATTTAACCGACTCTAAACAGGATAAGGCACTAAGCCTTTAGTTAGTTGATTATCAAATAAAACAATTTTAAAAATGAGTATTCAGGAATATTGTTACTAAATTATAGCCCTTTTAAACGAGTTAGGATAAGTCTCTTTTTTAAAAAATTTGAATTTTTAAATTCAGGATTTTGCTTTTTAAATAAATCCTCAACACAATAAAATCAATACCTTCAATCGATAAAAATTTTATTTTGAATTTTAGTGTGTTGTTCGTGTAGTAAATTTTAAAACAAGCTTCTATATGAGAGACAAAATATTGGCTATGCTGCTCTGTATTATATTAACAAAGGGCATGGTTAAAGCACAAGCAATAAACCAGCAGGGCGGTGAACAATATCGTCCACAAATTCATTTTTCGCCAAAGGCACATTGGATAAATGATCCCAACGGAATGGTTTTTAATAAGGGAGTTTACCATTTGTTTTTTCAATATTATCCTGATAGCTCAGTTTGGGGGCCAATGCACTGGGGGCATGCTACCAGCAAGGATTTAATTCATTGGGTAGAACAACCAATAGCATTGTATCCCGATAGCATTGGACTTATTTTTTCGGGGAGTGTAGTCGTTGATAAAAATAACACGTCCGGCTTTGGTAAAAAAGGACAGGTACCACTCGTTGCTATTTTTACACACCATAATATGGAAGGAGAAAAAGCTAAGCGAAATGATTTTCAAAACCAAAGTCTTGCTTATAGTTTGAATAATGGAAAAACCTGGATAAAATATACCGGTAACCCTGTATTAAAAAATCCTGGAATCACAGATTTCCGTGACCCTAAAGTAATGTGGTATCAGGCACAAAATAAATGGATAATGACGTTGGCTACCAAGGACAGGGTTACTTTTTATTCTTCTCCTGATTTAAAAGAGTGGACAAAAGAAAGCGAGTTTGGCCAGGAGCTGGGTGCACACGGTGGTGTATGGGAATGTCCCGATTTATTTACACTGCAAGATGCTGGCAAAACAGTTTGGGTACTCATTGTAAGTATTAACCCGGGTGGGCCAAATAAAGGTTCTGCAACACAATATTTTCTTGGGGATTTTGATGGCAAATCTTTTACCCCTTTTAGTACAGATACCAAATGGATAGATTATGGTACTGATAATTACGCTGGTGTTACATGGAGCAATACCGGCAAGAGAAAAATATTTTTAGGTTGGATGAGTAACTGGCAATATGCAACGGTGGTGCCTACAACAAACTGGAGAAGTGCTATGACGTTGCCAAGGGAACTACAACTAAAACATGTTGACAAAAATTTGTTAATCGCTTCGCAACCGGTATTAGAATTATCAGACATCCAGGCAAAATCCATTGTTATAGAAAATTTAAAATTTGCAAATAGTTTAGATCTTTCCAAAAAAATTGGTGCAGTTAAATTCCCCTGCCGGCTTAATGTAAGTATGGAAAAAGCCAATGATTTTTCTTTGTCTTTTTCAAATGATTTGGGAGAAGAGTTATTGGTAGGCTATGATAAAAAATTGAACCAATATTTTATTGACAGAAGTAAATCGGGTAAAAAAGCTTTTGAAAAAGGCTTTGCTGCAAGGCATACAGCGCCAAGGTTTACCCGTAAACCCAACATCAATATTTCTTTGTTAATAGATGTAAGTTCTGTAGAATTGTTTGCTGATGATGGATTAACTACAATGACGGAAATCTTTTTTCCTAATAAACCATACAGTAAAATACTTTTGCAGCAAACTGGCAAAGCAGTTATAAAAAAACTGGACTATATCAAATTAAGAAGCATATTGCATAAATGATAATGCTTGTCTTTAATCTTTAATTAGAAGCACATTAAATGGTATGAAAAAGTTATTAAACGTACTCGTTCTGTTGATTTTTATTTCAACAACTACAATTGCTCAAAAGCCAGCAGAAATTATTCCTGAGTTTAATTTTTTCAAACTGGATAATACCTCTTTCACCAATAAAAATCTTGAACAAGGCAAGCTGTTATTTTTTGTATTTTTTGATACAGATTGTGACCATTGTCAGCATGCCATTAAAGACATTAATGAACACTACACAGCATTTAATAAAGTAGCTGTATATCTAATCACACAGGATGTTAGAGGGAAAATAGATTTGTTTATGAATAAGTATGGGCAAAATTTGAGAGGCAAAAAAAATATCACCATTTTGCAGGATTTAAAGCTCGAATTTATCAGGAAGTTTACTCCCAAAAAATATCCTTCCATGTTTTTGTATTCAGCAGATAAAAAGCTCATTTTATATGATGACAATGAGCAAAATATTCCAAACTTTTTGCAAAAAATAAAAGTACCTGCTAAATAATAGCGCAGGTTTTAAAAGCCTTTATCGCTTTAAAAGTTTGAGGCTGGATTAGATAAAAATAGCATCAAATATGCTGTAAATAAGTAGCCATTTCTACCTGGTATTGTTGTGCAATGGCAGCTGCTTCGGAAGCAAAATTTTCCGTTTCGCCTGCATAGATAATGGCTCTGCTGGCATTAACCAACAGGCCGCAATCCTTACTCATACCGTATTTGCTAACCTCTGCAAGACTACCACCCTGAAAACCAACACCGGGTACCAATAAAAAATGATCGGGTATCAGTTCTCTGATATGCGTAAACTCCTCTGCTTTGGTGGCGCCTATTACAAACATCAAATTATTTATGGTGCCCCATTTGGCAACGGTAATAATTACTTTTTCGTAAAAGAGAATATCATTGTCCGTTTTTAATAATTCAAAATCAGCTGCACCTTTGTTGCTGGTTAATCCCAATACAATTGTCCATTTATTGTCGTATTCTAAAAATGGGCGGATGCTGTCTTCACCCATATATGGCGCAACAGTGATGGCATCAAATTGTAAAGTTTCAAAAAATGCCCTGGCATATTGGGAAGAGGTGTTACCAATATCACCTCGTTTAGCATCAGCAATTTTTAAGTGTGTAGATGGGATATACTCCACCGTTTGTTCCATAGCTTCCCAACCTTTTGCACCCATGGCTTCATAAAAAGCAGTGTTGATTTTATATGCAACACAAAAATCTTTTGTTGCATCAATAATGGCCTTATTAAATTCAACAATTGCATTTGGCTTTTGTTGCAGATGGATGGGTATTTTAGATAGATCGGTATCTAACCCAACGCAGAGGTAGTTTTGCAGTAGTTTAATTTGTTGTATTAGTTGGAGCCTGGTCATGTAAATTTTTATTTTTGTGCAATATAAATATTCAGTAGCAGTGGTTTGTTGTGTTGTTTTTCTAAACGCCTAACCCCCCTAAACCTAAGCTCAACCGGAGATTCAACCATCGTTAATCATTAACCAATTTAATAATATGCAAAGTACTACATCATCCGGCTGTTCATTTCTGTGGCAATGGCAACGGCATTGTAATCTCCCTGCTTCATCAATTCATCTATAATTTGTTGTTGCTCATCGGCAGTTTTGTTTTGGCTGAGTTTAAAAACATGATCCATACTTTCAATTTCAATATAGAAACCTGTAATGGCTTTTACTAACCTGTCTGTGTAATCCTTCGGTATGTTTTTAAAAGCAGCCGGGCTTTCTGTTCCTTCATAATAATTGGTGACGGCTTCAATTGCCTCCATCGTTCCTGCTTCATCCGTAAATATTATTTTTCCTTTTACCTGTACCGTCATATAATTCCAGGTAGAAGCAGTTTGCGGATCGTTGTACCAGCGGGCACTTACATAGCAATGCGGGCCAGTAAATACAACCAAAACCCGATCATTTTTTAAAAATGCTTTGTGATGATCTGTATTTTTCATCAGGTGGCCTTTTAACTGAAGGCCTCCCTTGGTAACTTCTACTGATAATGGAATTTGTGTAACCACCGGATAATCTTCACCCATACCTGTAATCATGGCAAAAGCATTTGCCTGCATAAAAGCAATCACTTTATTTTCATCAGATTCCTGAAAATAGGGGAATTTGTACATATTAGTTTTGTTTACAGGTTTGGCCGCAAAAATAATTCTATTTAAAATGGGAATGGGTTTTTGTTCCGATGTCAGTAAGCCTTTAACAGATAAATACCTCATTGGGATAAATGATTCAATAAAATCGTTTTCTTTTTGAAAGTATTTCTCGGGGATTATTGAAGATTAAAACTTACCTGTTAAACAATTTTATAAATAATTGCTCAAATTTGTCTTAAATCATTTTTTTGTACAATATTTGAATCTTTATTAACGGCTTTAAATAAACAAATACCTGCTGTTACCGATGGAATTAGCGTTTAATTTGCTCCTTATTATTTTGGTAGAACTGCCAATTGTTGGATTTTTCTTTCGTAAACGTAAAAGAAAAAACGCATTAATCATTTGCCTTTTTGTAAATATTGTTACCTGGCCGGCGGTTAATATTATCCGGCTCAATACCAATCTTAATCTGGATGTAGTGCAATTATTTGTTGTAATTGCAGAAGGAATGGGCTTCTGGTTGATATGTCATATCGGATGGAAAAAAGGGTTTTTAATTTCACTACTTGCAAACGCAACAAGTTTTATCATAACGAAATTTGTTTATTTACCTCCTGACTTTTTTCAAAAAAAGATTGATGTTATCCGGTAGTGCCAACACATAGACAAGGCATTTTTAAATCTTTGCATTCATAAGTTGTGCTGTCATTACATCTGCCAATTGAATGTTTATGGAACTTGTTCATGATAAATGACTTTTTACATGAGTATAAGCATTAATACTAGCAACGATAAAAAGTAAGTTAAAAAAAGGCTAAAAGAAAGTATCCAAATCGGTATCACTAATTTCACTTTCTATATTAAAAACCATGTTTTTCTGGCATACTTGCTCCATATAAAACTTAATCCCCAAACTGGTTCTCCATCTCCAATTTCCAATTCATTTAGTTCAATTCCCTTTACCCTCTTACATTCCTCCAAACTAAGCCATAATCAATTATCTTTGCACCCCTGTCAATATGGCTACGCCGTTTTTTAAGCACCATATTTGAACAGCAAAACCATAATAATTAATTTATACACAATACCCAATAACACTGAATAGTATGCTTGGTCTTATATCAAAAATTTTTGGTGGCAATAAGAGTGAAAAAGATGTAAAAAAAATTACTCCGCAAGTAGCCATAATCAACGGGTTTTTTCAGCAGTATCAGTTACTTGATAATGATGCACTTCGTAACAAAACGCAAGAATTTCGTCAGCGCATTCACCAGCATTTAGCTGCCATTGATCAACAAATTGCAGCAAAAAAAACAGCCGCAGATGAGCTGCCTGTAGAAGCCATCAACGAAAAAGATGTTATTTACCAGGAAGTTGATGCCCTCAAAAAAGACCGGGATAAACAAATAGAAGAGATCCTTCAACAGTTATTGCCAGAAGCTTTTGCCGCAGTAAAAGAAACTTCCAGGCGTTTTAAAGAAACTCCCACATTGGAAAGTAATGCTACAGAACTGGATAAAAAATTAGCTGTAACCAAGAGCCATATCAGCATACAGGGAGATAAATCAATCTACACCAATACATGGAAAGCTGCAGGTGGAGATGTAACCTGGAACATGGTGCACTACGATGTACAGTTAATTGGTGGTGCTGTTTTACACAGCGGTAAAATTGCCGAGATGGCAACCGGTGAAGGTAAAACTCTGGTTAGTACTTTACCTGCTTACTTAAATGCATTGGCAGGAGAAGGCGTTCATATTGTAACGGTGAATGATTACCTGGCAAGAAGGGATAGCGAATGGAACGGACCCATCTTTGAATGGCTGGGCATAACAGTAGATTGTATTGATAAGCATGAACCCAACAGCGATGCAAGACGCAATGCCTATAATTCAGATATTACTTATGGTACCAACAACGAATTTGGTTTTG
>JAYTTM010000304.1:0-2007 GCA_043745055.1 Chitinophagaceae bacterium
ACTGTCACTTTCACCCGGCTTTTGGGATAATAATGCCCGTGCCACTTCCATTTTAAAAGAAACAAAGGTTAATGAATATTGGGTAAATATGTACCACAAGGTGAAATCTTTAATTGAAGATTTTGCTATTCTGTTTGAATTTTGGAAAGAAGGAGAAACCAGCGAAGAAGAGGTGAAAGATGCATTTGATAAAGCTACTGTAGCAATTGATGAAGCTGAATTTAAAAGCACCCTAAATGAGCCTACAGATGATTTGCCGGCAGTGCTGCAAATTAACAGCGGCGCTGGTGGTACCGAAAGCCAGGACTGGGCAGAGATGCTTGCCCGTATGTACCGCATGTATGGCGAAAAGCAAGGCTGGTTGGTTACCGAACTCGATTGGCAATGGGGCGATGGCGCAGGTATAAAGACCTGTACCTTTCAATTTGATGGTCCGTTTGCTTATGGGTTTTTAAAAGCTGAAAGTGGTGTACACCGCCTGGTACGCATCAGTCCATTTGATAGCAATGCCCGCAGGCATACCTCCTTTGCGAGTGTGCATGTATATCCATTAATTGATGATAGTATTGAAATAACTGTAAACCCTGCAGATACAGAATGGGCTTTCTTTAGAAGCGGTGGCAGCGGCGGACAAAATGTAAACAAGGTAGAAACCGCTGTGCGGCTTACGCATAAACCATCCGGTTTTATTGTGGAATGCCAGCAGGCACGTACACAAGGCGAAAACCGGGAAAAGGCAATGGCCATGTTAAAGAGCCGCCTGTATGAAGAAGAAATGCGCAAGCGCCAGGAAGCATTGGATGCTACCAACTCCAGTAAGAAAAAAATTGAATGGGGCAGCCAGATACGCAGTTATGTTTTTCATCCATACAAAATGATAAAAGACCACCGCACCAGTTATGAAGTGGGTAATGTGGGGCCGGTAATGGATGGAGAAATTGATGGATTTATAAAGGCTTACCTGATGAGTGAAAAGGAAATGAGTACATAAAAATTTGTTTATTATTTTGATACTATTGAAATGCACCCAATAGGTTTTTGTAGTAATTTTTTTATCAGTCAATTTATAAATCCATCTTATTAAAATTTAAAAATATCTTTTATGCAATACGGAAATTTTTACTACCCCATACCGGTAAATGAGCCTGTACTTAATTACGCCCCAGGCAGTGCCGAAAAAAAAAGATTAAAAGAAGTACTGAAAGAATTAAAAAGTAAGAAAGTAGATGCGCCCATGTACATCGGCAGCGATGAAGTACGAACAGGAAAAAAGGTGGCCATGCGCCCACCACATGAGCACAAACATATTCTTGGTTATTTTCATGAAGGTGATGCCAGCCATGTAAAACAATCCATTGCCGCAGCTATGGAGGCAAAAGAAAACTGGGCCAGCCTGAGCTGGGAAAACAGAGCCAATATATTTTTAAAAGCTGCTGATTTATTGGCTACCACTTACCGGCCTTACATCAACGGAACTACCATGTTGGGACAAAGCAAAAATGCTTACCAGGCCGAAATAGATGCAGCCTGCGAACTAATCGACTTTTTGCGGTTTAATGTTCATTTTTTAAGTGAAATTTATCGCCAGCAACCCATTAGCAGTCCGGGTATAAAAAACAGGCTGGAGTATCGGCCGTTAGAAGGATTTGTGTTGGCTATTTCTCCTTTTAACTTTACTGCAATTGGCGGAAACCTGCCTACCAGTGCGGCTATGTGTGGTAATGTGGTGGTATGGAAATGTGCCCACACTCAGGTGTATAGTGCACAAATGCTGATGCGTATTTTAAAAGAAGCAGGCCTGCCAGATGGTGTAATAAACCTGCTATATGTTGATGGCCCTACCTTGGGTGAAATATGTTTTAATCATCGTGATTTTGGCGGAGTACATTTTACAGGAAGCACCGGTGTTTTCAACCACATGTGGAAGACGATTGGCGCCAATATGAACATGTATAAATCTTACCCAAGAATTGTTGGAGAAACAGGCGGAAAAGATTTTGTGATAGC
>JAYTTM010000305.1:0-2007 GCA_043745055.1 Chitinophagaceae bacterium
TCTTTTTTTAAATGGCCTCCGTGAAGCATATCATTGTTGTCTTTCATCCAGGATGGCGGGCTCCAGGGGCTAGCAAATAAATTGAGTTTACCGCCTGCTGCAGCCATGGCAGCTTTGATAAAAGGAATCTTAAATTTTCTGTCGGGTGCTATATTAAAAGTTTTTAAGTCCTTATCATTATCTGCTACATAAGTATAACTGTTGCTGCTAAAATCGCAGCTGTTAATATTTGTTCTTGCAATTGTATAGCCAATACCATCTTTTTTATCAAAATAAGCTTTTAATAATTCCTGTTGCTTGTCTTTAGAAAGCTTAAAATAGGTTTCGGCAGATGCGTCTGTTAAAGCAGCGCCGATACCAAAAAATGTTTGAAATGTTTTATCCGGATCTACAAAAACACAAACCTGTGTTTCTGCTGGTTGGCTCATTTCTTTAAAAGAAACGGTATTGGTTGGTGACAATCGAAGTGTAGTACTGTCTGCAGTTGTGTATTCAGCTATCGTTTTTCCCTTGGTTGAATAAGGTTTTGCTTTGCGGACAGATTGTGCATTTGCTACTTGTTGTATCCCTGCAAATACAACGGCAATTATCGGGATAAAAAATATTTTTTTCATGATGTAATTTAAGTTATAAAATTAACGCCTATTAATATTAATATGCTGCTTTACCAAACAAAAGTACCCGCCGACTCTGCAGGCAACGTAACTGTAGCCCATTTGTTTTTGAAACGTATATTAAAAGTTGCAGCCGCTCCATCTTCATTTAATATCAGTAATACTTTTTTACCAGTTGGGGTAATAAATGCTACGCTGGAAAGGCTCCCGGAAATATTGCTTGCAATACGTACAGAACCAGCCGGTATAAATTTAGAGGCCTGTGCAATAATATAATATCCAACATTTCTGTTTACACTAGTTCCAATCGTTAAAGCACCTTTGCACTCGGTACAGCCTCCGGGAGTATGTGGGCCGAATGAAGGATCGTTGGCCAGGTTCCACTCCAACGCATTCTTACTCCAGTTGCGCATGGAGCCAATGATTACATTTTTTATATGCCATTTAAAATCGCCATCAAAACTGTTTTTGGCACCAGTCCATTGTTCCGTAAAATACAGGTTTTTATCCCCATACGCAGTGTGAACAGTATTTAGCGCACTGATATTACCAGCATACAAATGGAAAGCGCTTCCATCAATGAAAGCCCTTGCTGCAGGGTCATTTAGTACAGTGATGGGATAAGTTGGATTATCGCAATTATGATCCCAGAGAATAATTTTTGTGGTGATACCTGCTGCTTGAAATGCAGGGCCCAGATTACTTTTTACAAATTCTGCCTGCTGCAAAGCAGACATTACCATGCTTGGATTATTGCCTCCATGCTGTGGTTCATTTTGAATGGTAACGGCATCAACCGTAATTCCTTTTGCCTTCATTACCTGGATATATTTTACAAAATAATTGGCATACACCCCATAGTATTGCGGCAATAAACTTCCACCCATTGAGTTGCCATTGTCCTTCATCCAAACTGGTGGGCTCCAGGGTGATCCAAGAATTTTTATGTTAGGATTGATTAGTAAAATTTCTTTTAATAATGGAACTACATCCACCGAATCAAGCGACAGGTTAAAGTTATTTAGATTGATATCTGTTTGCCCTGCAGGCATATCATCATAACTAAAAACCGATGCATTTAAATCGGATGCACCAATACTTACACGCAGATAACTTACACCGATTGAACTTTTGCTACTACCAAATAATTCCTGCAGCAATGCTGCTTTTTCAGTACTACTTAATTTGTTGATCAACGCTGCACTTCCACCCGTAAGCGTATAACCAAACCCATCAACCGTCTGATACTTTTGTGTGCTGTCTACATCAATAAAAGCATCGGTGCTGGCGGTGGTACCAAAAGACAATACGGTACTTTGTTTTTGCAGCAGCACGGACTCATCTGCCTTTGTAAGCCAAAAATCAATCTCATTGGTTGTAGCCGGTGGAACCA
>JAYTTM010000306.1:0-2006 GCA_043745055.1 Chitinophagaceae bacterium
ATATGTATAAACAACAACTACTAAACAACATTGAAAAGGAAATAAATATTTGCCGCAGGCTCTATACAAAAATTCAACCTGCTCAAATAAATTTTAGGCCAAAGGAAGGCGTAAGAAGTACTTTGGAACTACTGCAATATTTATGTGTGATTGTGGATGCGATGCCGGTTTACTGGCTGAAAGAAGACGGCACCGACTTTAATACTTTTTATACGTCAAGAATCAACGCAGGTAAGGAAATTCCATATGAAGAATTTTTAACGATGATGGAAAAACAGTTGACCGCTACAAAAAAACTTTTTGAAGAGATCACTGAAGAAGATTTACTGCAAAAGGAAATTGCTTACCCATGGGGTGGCACTGCACCATTAGGCGAAGCCATCATAGCCACAAGCATAAAATGGGCAGCTGCCTATAAACTTCAACTCTTTTTATTTATTAAACTTTCACAAGATACAGACATGGGCACCGCAGATGCCTGGATGTTGACTGATTTATAATGATAAAGTTCGCATGCAAGTTTATAGTATGGATGATGACAAGGATATACAAGGTTTAAAAGATAAAATCGACCAGCTTAATCAACAGGCATGGCAGGTACGGGTGAATGATTCCGGGCAAGCCCACTTGCTAAGCAAAGAAGCGATTGATGTTGCAGAAGAAATTAATTACAACAGGGGCAAGGCAGAAGGCTATCGGACTTACGGATTTAGTCTCATCCGGTTATCACGACATCATGAAGCGCTTGGGTTTTGTGAAAAATCTTTAGCGCTTTTTGAATCTCTTAATGATCAGTATGGACAATCAAGCGTGTACGAATATTTTGGTATTATTTATCGGAGCTTAGGCAATTATGGTAAATCGCTTGAGTATTTATTTAAAGCTTTAGAAATTACTGAGCAACTGAAATTTGATGAAGGCAAATCCCTTACACTTTATCACTTAGGCGTTACATATAAATACTTGGGTAATTATCACCAGGCTTTGGAATATGTACTTAAAAGCCTTTCCCTGGCCCAATTGAATAACTACTGGGTCTCCGAATCCTATGCTTTGAATCTCATTGGACAGATTTATAACGAAACTGGTGATTATGAAAAAGCTATTGATTATTACCAGCAAAGTCTTTTACTTAGAAAAAAAGCTGGTGATAGATGGGGAGAAGCAGGATGTCTTGACAACATCGGATCAATCCATTATAAGTTAAATGATTTTGAAAAAGCCTTCGATTTTTCTGCGCAGAGTTTGGTTATCAGTCAAAGTATAAATGACAGAAAGGGAGAAGCTAATGCGCTGCTTCACCATGCAAAAATTTACAAGAGACTTAACGATTCAGTTAAGGCAGAATATTTTGGATATCGAAGCCTTGATATCCGCAAAAACATAGGTGATAAAAAAGGCCATGCTGAGATCTTGCTCTTTCTTGCAGACCTTGGTATGTGTGATTTAAATGAAAATAATAAGACGGTAGTTATTAAAATATTGGACGAGGCCCTGCAGCTTGGTAATGAGATAAATGCCACCGACATACTTTCTAAAATTCACTTTAGTTATTATTCCATACAAAAACATTTTCATTGTTTTAAAGAAGCACTGTTACACTTTGAATTGTTTATGGAAGCAGAAAAGAAACTTCATAAAAATGCACTTAATGAAAAAATACAGAATCTTGAAATATCATACAAGGCTGAGCAGGCAAGAAATGAAGCCCAAATATACCGCCTTAAAAATGTAGAATTAGCTAAGTTATATGAAGAGAGCATAAAACAAAAAAATGAAATTGAACAACAGAAAAAAATGGCTGAATACGCTTTAACAGAATTAAAAGCAACACAGCGACAGCTCATACAATCAGAAAAAATGGCCAGCCTTGGCGAACTCACCGCAGGCATTGCACATGAAATTCAGAACCCATTAAACTTTGTAAATAATTTTAGCGAAGTGAACAGTGAATTAATTAAGGAATTAAGGAGTGAAGTAATTAAGGGCAACATGGATGAAGTGGC
>JAYTTM010000307.1:0-2003 GCA_043745055.1 Chitinophagaceae bacterium
TTTATAAAATCTTTATGTCCTCTCCACTTAGTTTGATATTTTGCTTATAGCTTTTAAAGTTCCTTTGTGTTATTAAATAATTATAACAATGGAAGAGAAAAAGAAAAGCACTAATAAAATTACAGCAGCTTCTTTATTAGTAGCACTAGGTATTATTTATGGAGATATAGGCACCAGCCCACTCTATGTTTTAAAAGCAATTGTAGGAGAAAGGCAAATAAATGAAATATTGATTTTTGGCGGCGTCTCCTTAATTTTCTGGACATTATTTTTTCAAACTACTGTAAAATATATATGGCTTACACTAAGGGCAGATAACCATGGAGAAGGCGGTGTGTTTTCGTTATTTGCATTGGTAAAGCGCTACAGTAAAAGTTTAGCCATTATTACCATATTAGGTGCAACTACATTATTGGCGGACGGTATTATTACGCCTCCTATTTCCGTTGCATCAGCCATTGAAGGCCTTAGTACAGTTAGTGGCTGGGAGCATATTTTTGTACCAGGCAATGCACTTACAATTGGAATTGTAATAGCAATTATTTCCTCTCTTTTCTTTTTTCAGCGCTTTGGCACACAAAGTATTGGAAAAGTATTTGGACCGGTAATGACCATTTGGTTTACCATGTTGTTGGTTGTAGGCGGAGCAGAAATAATGCATTTTCCATCTGTAATAAAAGCATTGAACCCTTATTATGGTTATCAATTGCTGGTGCATTATCCAAAAGGATTTTGGTTATTGGGTGCTGTGTTTTTAGCAACAACTGGTGCAGAAGCTTTGTACAGTGATTTGGGCCATTGCGGTATAAAAAATATCCGCATTACCTGGATATTTGTAAAAATAAGTTTGATGGTAAACTATCTTGGGCAGGCTGCCTGGATGATGAATTTAAAATCCGGCACACTCAATGGCTTAAATCCTTTTTTTGAAATGATGCCACACTGGTTTTTAATACCCAGTATATTAATTGCTACGGCAGCTACCATCATTGCATCGCAGGCATTAATAAGTGGATCCTTTACATTGGTAAGCGAAGCAATGAATCTTAATTTTTGGCCAAGGGTTACAGTGAGGCAGCCGTCTGATATAAAGGGACAGATTTATATCCCGAGTGTGAATACCATTCTTTGGTTTGGCTGTGTATTGATGATACTGTATTTTAAAAATTCGTCTGCAATGGAAGCTGCTTACGGTTTTTCAATAACCATTGCTATGATGATGACAACTGTTTTACTTAATTATTATTTAAAGTTTCGCTTAAAATGGAAACAGGTTTATGTAACATTGGTGATAGGATTGTTTGCCATCATTGAAACAGCATTCTTTATAGCCAACGTTGCCAAAATAAAAGAACGATGGATGTTTTTATTTTTTGAATTATTCATTTTTATGACGATGTATGTATGGTATTATGCAAGAAAAATAAATAACCGATTTGTTAAGTTTGTTGACTTGGGTAAATATACACCACAACTGATTGAGTTGAGTAAAGATGATTCTATACCCAAATTTTCTACACACCTTATTTATCTTACCAAGGCAAACAGCCGTACACAAATAGAAGAAAAAATAATGAAATCTATTTTTTCAAAAAAACCAAAACGTGCAGATGTTTATTGGTTTGTACATATCAACCGTACGGAAGACCCGTTTACAATGAGTTATGATGTATCGGAATTAGTAGATGATAAGCTGATGAAAATTACAATCAATATTGGTTTCCGTATTCAACCTAAAACAGAAATGTACTTTAAAAAAATTGTACAGGAACTGGTGGCTAACAAAGAATTGAATTTACACATCCGCCCCGATGGCAGCACCCGCTACAATGCTGAACCTGATTTTAAGTTTGTGGTGATAGAAAAATTTCTGTCAATCGAAAACGAATTTTCCCTGAGGGAAGGATTGCTGCTTCAGGCTTATTTTAAATTAAAAGATTTAGGGCTTAGTGATGAAAAAGCATTTGGTCTTGAAAAAAGCGATGTAATAGTTGAAGAAGTAC
>JAYTTM010000308.1:0-1998 GCA_043745055.1 Chitinophagaceae bacterium
AGAGATCATCAACAAAACACTTGCCGAAGATGTGACAGCAGAAGAGCGGGAACATTTTTTACGTATTGACAAGCAAGTGCTTGAAAGCGGGGAAGACAACATTACTGAAGAGTTCATTACTGTGAGAGGTGGCCCTACGCTAATCATTTCTACAAGGAAGACAAGGTATATAGACACAACTGGCACAAGATTTTTGATAGGGCTTATATTCGACATCACCGAAACCAAAAAACAAGTTGAAGAAATTGAACGCTCCCGGGAGGAACTTACGTTTTTAGCAGCTCACCTGCAAACGATACGTGAAGAAGAAAGAACCCGGATTGCCAGGGAAATACATGATGAACTTGGCCAGCAACTTACCTGTTTAAAAATGGATGTTTCCTGGATTAATAAAAAATTAGTTTCTAAAGAAAAAACAATAGCAGAAAAACTAAAAGCCATCCTCCTGACAATTGACGAGATGGTAATAAGTGTTCGCAGAATTGCCGCCGACCTGCGTCCGGGAATTTTAGATGACCTTGGCTTAATAGATGCGCTTGATTGGCAATGTAATGAATTTCAAAAACGTACCGGCAAAAGTTACCAGTTTACTACCGCAATAACTGAAATTGATTTAGATAATGAAATAGTAACGGGTATTTTTCGATTGTACCAGGAAGCACTTACTAATATTTCCCGCCATGCAAAGGCTACACAGGTAAAAACATCACTGGTTAAGAGTAAAAAATATCTTACACTCACTATAGAAGACAACGGAAAAGGCTTTGATACACAAGAAATGAAAAATAAAAAAACACTCGGGCTTATAGGGATGAAAGAACGTGTAATTAGAATGGGCGGTGAGTTACTCATTCAAAGTGAAATCGGAAAAGGCACTACGATTATTTCGAAAGTGCCCATAGTTAATTCAACTATAAAAAAAATGACCTGAATAAAAATGGGTATTAATTTTTTTTTAAATTACCCCGGCTTTTTCTAAGTTGCTTCAACAACCGAAAATATTTTTGTTTTACATTATTTCTCTATCTTTCAAACCTAAAACCACAATTTGCTTATGCAGCGCTTTCAAGGACTCGTTGGTGTTATTCTCATTTTAGGATTGGCTTGGTTAATATCAAATAACAAAAAAAGAATCAACTACAGGTTGGTAGTAAGTGGAATTTTATTACAGATTACCATTGCCTTATTAATTTTAAAAGTTCCTATTGTAAAATCTTTTTTCCAGAAAATTGGCAGCATTATTACCCATATAGAAGCCTTTGCCAAAGAGGGTGCAGCTTTCGTTTATGGCGGTTTGATGGCAGATAATCGGGCAGGTGGTTCAATTCCTTATGGAACACCAGGCGTATTTATTTTTGGCTTTAGTGTATTGGCCACCATTATTCTTGTATGTGTATTGGTTGCCATTTTTTATCATTTTGGCGTAATGCAACGTATTGTTTCGTTGGTTGCAAAAGCAATGAACAAAGTAATGAGAGTGAGTGGAGCAGAGGCTTTAAGCAATGTAGCCAGTGCCTTTGTAGGCCAGGTGGAAGCACAGGTAATGATCCGTCCATATTTAAAAGGAATGACAAAAAGTGAATTACTTGCCAGTATGAGCGGTAGCCTTGCCTGTATTGCCGGTGGTATTTTAGTTGTGTATGTAAGTTTTGGTGCCAAGGCAGAATACTTGTTAGCAGCCAGTTTAATGGCTGCACCTGCTGCACTGGTTATTTCTAAAATTGTTTGGCCAGAGACGGAAGAAAGTGAAACAATGGGTAAGGTAAAGCTGGAAGTAAAAACACCTTATACCAATGTAATTGACGCCATCAGTCATGGTGCCGGAGACGGTATGAAAATATCCATGAATGTAATAGCCATGTTGATTGGTTTTTTAGGATTGATTGCCTTAATCAATTTCTTACTACAGAAGCTGGGCATACTCCTTCATCTTGAATTTAGCTTAACCCTCGACTGGATTTTCGGTAAAATATTCTCTCCCATGGCATGGTCAATGGG
>JAYTTM010000309.1:0-1995 GCA_043745055.1 Chitinophagaceae bacterium
CATAAAAATGGCGTGCTGGCTTTTTCTTCTGAATTAAAATGTTTTTATGCATTGGAAGGCTTTAAAGCGGAGCTGGATGAATCCATGCTGGATGAATATTTAGTGTTTCGGAATAACCTGCACAATACATTGATTAAAGATGTACACTGCATAGAGCCGGGTTATTTTTTTACTTACAGTCCTGGAAATAAAATCAGCAGTACCCGGTATTTTGATATCAATCAATACAGCAGGAATCCCGATAAAAAAAACGATTTTCAGCATGAGCTTACCAACTTACGGCAGGCTCTAAAAAAAAGTGTGGAATCTCAACTGATGAGTGATGTTAAACTAGGCTGCCAATTATCAGGCGGCGTAGATTCATCCCTGGTTACTGCATTGGCAAAAGAAATAAAACAGGATGATTTACTGGAAAGTGTTTCGATCGTTTTTGACAATAAAAATTTTACTGAAAAACCTTTTATTGACAAAGTTGCCAATCAGTTAGGCATAATATCTCACCAGTTTCCGTTGCAATCGGACTATTACCAGCAGCAGATTCAAAAAGCTACCTGGCATTTTGAACAACCCATCAATCATCCCAATACCATTGGTATTTACCTTTTGGCGCAAAGGGCTAAAGAATATGTAACAGTACTATTGAGTGGCGAAGGGGCGGATGAAGTGTTTGGCGGTTACAGCCGTTTTTATGCCATAAAGTATCCTTACAGCAACCGCACTTTTTGGGCTGGAGTTAAAAATTCAGGTATCAGATTATTTACTTTTCTACAATATTATACTGACCCATTCAACAGAGCTAATCTTAATGTTGCTTCTATGACAGCGGTAATGGCCCAGTCATTAAAGAAAGATTTTGATTATGATAACGCTATCCAAAAAAGGCAGCAGATTTACAACAGTTTAACCGGATCTGTTTTTGACAAGCAGGTGAAATATGATATCTCCACTTACCTGCCGGATCTTTTAACAAGGCAGGATAAAATGTCCATGGCACATTCCATTGAAAACAGGGTGCCATTTCTTGACAATGAAGTGGTGGCGCATTCTTTTAACATTCCGGAAAACTATTTAATAAAAAGAAAAGCGGTTGAAAGTAATAATACAGAGAAGTACCTTCTTAAAAAAATCTGTGCCGGGGTATTTGGAGTTGATTTTGCATTCAGGGATAAAATGGGTTTTGGTATTCCGTTAAGGGAATTTATGAGTAAGCCGGCATTCAACAGTTACCTTAAAGAAGAAATATTACCAGGTTTGAAAAAAAGAAATTTGCTCAACACAACTAAAATAACATACTGGATAAATAACCTGGACAAGATTAAAATGCCAGAGCTGGAAGCACTGTGGGCAGTTGTAAGTCTGGAAATCTGGATGAAACAATTTATTGACCAATGAAAATAGCCATACATCATACAAAGGGAACATTCAGTGATCGCTGGATAGCTTATTGTAAACAAGAGGGTATTCCTTATAAAATTGTTGATTGTTATAAAAACGACATCATCCGGCAATTGCAGGATTGTACAGCCCTGATGTGGCATTTTCATCATGCCAGCCCAAAGGCAACTCTCTTTGCCAAACAATTGCTGTATTCGGTAGCAGCAATGGGAATAAAGGTATTCCCTGATTTTAAAACCGCCTGGCATTTTGATGATAAGGTAGGGCAGAAATATCTGCTGGAAGCAATCGGTTCACCATTGGTTCCCTCTTATGTATTTTATACAAAGCAGGAAGCGCTTCATTGGGTAAACACTACCAGCTTTCCAAAAGTATTCAAGCTTCGGGGCGGTGCAGGTTCTGCGAATGTGAGCCTTGCAAATACGACCAAAGATGCCATTGGGCTGGTGAATAAGGCTTTTGGAAAAGGCATTAAACAGTTTGATGGCTGGGGTAATTTTAAAGAACGGTTAAGGAAATTTAAAAAGGGCAATACAACCTTTTTTGATGTTTGTAAAGGCTTCATCCGTATCTTTTATACTACCGAATATGCCAAAATCG
>JAYTTM010000310.1:0-1995 GCA_043745055.1 Chitinophagaceae bacterium
GCTGCCATAAAGGCCAGCGTTTGTGAAATATGGACTGATATTGACGGCATGCATAACAACGACCCGAGAGTGGTTGCTAAAACCGTTGCCATTGAGCAGTTAAGCTTTGATGAAGCTGCAGAGTTAGCCTACTTTGGCGCCAAAATTTTGCACCCTGCCAGTATATGGCCTGCGCAATTTTATAAAGTGCCGGTAAAGTTATTAAATACCATGCAGCCATCTGCAAAAGGTACTTTAATTACAGAGTTGGCTGGCAGCACAGGTGTTAAGGCAGTAGCTGCCAAAGACGGCATCACCGTTATCCAGATAAAAAGCAGCCGCATGTTGCTGGCGTATGGTTTTTTAAGAAAAGTATTTGAAGTGTTTGAAAAGTATCGTACCTCCATTGATATGGTAACAACTTCGGAAGTAGCTGTATCAGTTACCATTGATGATGATGCACAATTAAATGAAATTATAAAGGAACTGGAACCGTTTGGTACCATTGAAATTGACAGAGAACAGACCATCGTTTCTATTGTTGGCAATGAAATAAATGAAACAAAAAATGTATTGCAACACCTTTTTAACTCTTTAACCGATATACCAGTAAGGATGGTTAACTATGGCGGCAGTCACCACAATATTTCAATCCTGATACCAAAGGAGTATAAAACGAAAACGCTTCAATTATTGAATAAAGGATTATTTGGACTGGAGTAATTACTCCAAAAAAACAAAAGGATAGTATTAACATTATAATTCCACTTAGGTAACAATAAGCAGGTAACATCGTACGTTTACTAAGTGGTTTTTCATAGGATATTGGATTTAAAACGGGCCGGAATTTCTATTCCAGCCCTTATTTTTTTAAAGCATACCGTTCTTATCCTAATAAAAAACTCCCCAAAAATGAGGAGTTAATATTATTGCTAGATTTAATTTTCTAATCAGCTTCTATATAACCAGCATGGCATCACCATAACTAAAGAAACGGTATTTATCCTTAATTGCTTTTTTGTAGGCTTCCATAATTAAATCGTATCCACCAAAAGCACAGGTTAAAATCAACAAGCTTGTTTTGGGTAAATGAAAATTGGTAACCAATGAATCTGCAATCGAAAAATTGTAAGGTGGATGAATAAACATATTTGTCCAGCCTTCTGATGGTTTTAATAATTTTTGTGCAGTAAAAGAAGATTCCATCGTACGCATGGTGGTTGTACCAACAGAGCAAATCCTCTTTCCATCAGCTTTTGCCTTGTTTACAATAGCGCAGGCTACTTCGTCAATGGCATAATATTCTGCATCCATTTTATGCTTGCTCAGGTCTTCCACCTCAATTGGCCTGAAAGTTCCTAAACCTGTATGTAAGGTAGTTTCTGCAAAGCGAATACCTTTTATCTCCAAACGCTTAATTAGTTCTTTACTATAATGCAAGCCTGCGGTTGGCGCAGCTACTGCACCTTCATGCTTTGCATATACAGTTTGGTAGCGTTCTTTATCCTCCTCATCCGGCTTGCGCTTAATGTATTTAGGTAATGGTGTTTCACCCATAAAATCAAGCATCACCCTAAATTCATCCTCGGTACCGTCCCATAAAAAACGAATGGTACGTCCACGGCTGGTGGTGTTGTCAATTACCTCTGCTACCAGTTCATCATTTTCTCCAAAGTACAATTTGTTACCTACACGTATTTTACGGGCAGGATCAACTATCACATCCCACAACCGGTTCGGCTTATTTAATTCTCTTAACAAAAACACTTCTATCTTGGCCCCGGTTTTTTCTTTACGGCCATACATACGGGCAGGAAATACTTTGGTGTTGTTAACTACCATTACATCCTTGTCATCGTAATATTCAATAATGTCTTTAAAGTTTCTATCCTCAATCTTGCCGGTTTTACGGTGAATAACCATCATCCGGCTATCTTCTCTTCTCTTGGTGGGGTTTTGAGCAATCAGGTTTAACGGGAGGTCGAATCGGAATTGACTTAATTTCATGTGTATCAA
>JAYTTM010000311.1:0-7266 GCA_043745055.1 Chitinophagaceae bacterium
GATTCTACTTTTGGTGACAATGCCTTTCTGGCAACTTCATTTAAACCCATCTCTGTAGCTATTCAATCTGATGGTAAAATAGTAATTGCAGGTAGTTCAGCTATTCCAGGGTTTCTGGTAGCAAGGTATAATCTCAATGGAAGTCCTGATATGTCATTTAATGGAACTGGACAAGCTATAACAGACTTTTTTTACAAAATCCCTCCACAGAAAGGAGCAATTGATTCAACTACAATCCTAACAGGCAGTGCCAGCTCAATTATTATTCAAAAAGATGGTAAAATTGTTGTGGGTGGATCTGCCATGACAGAATTGGCTGGAAATAAATTTGCTATTGCACGCTTTAATACAAATGGAAGTATAGATAGCAGTTTTGACGCCGATGGTAAGCAATCAACGGCTGTTGGCGATGCAAATTCTACTGCGTATTCCATCGCTTTACAAGATGATGGCAAAATAGTAATGGCTGGATATACAGCTGTTGCCGGAATTAATCGGTTTGCTGTAACCAGATTCAATACAAATGGCAGCCTCGATAATTCCTTTAATGGTAGTGGATTTCAAATCGCCCAGCTTGGCTCCGATATCCAAATCGGAAATTCAGTCGCCATACAAAAAACCGGAAAAATTATAATTGCCGGTTATACCTTCAAAGGCACCAATAACGACTTTGGAGTAGCCCGTTTTAACATAGATGGTAGCCCTGACAATACATTTGATACGGATGGTTTAGTAACAACAGATATTGTTAATTCTTCCGCTGATTATGCAGGTTCTGTTGCCGTACAAAGTGATGATAAAATTATTGTTGCAGGATATTCTGTTATAAATAATAACACAGTATTTGTGTTGGTAAGATATAATACGGATGGGAGCCTGGATAATACTTTTGATGCGGATGGAAAATTAGTGGGAGATTATTATCAGGGTAATTCCAACGTAAACGCTACTGTAGTTCAATCTGATGGTAAGATTGTAACAGCAGGTAGTACCTGGAATGGAACCAATTTTGATTTTGCAATTGCACGGTATAATGCAAACGGAAGCCTCGATAATACTTTCAGCGATGATGGAAAGCAAACTACTGACTTTGGTTCAAATGATGAAGTTGTTTCAGTAGTGGTGCAACCCGATGGAAAAATAATAGTTGGAGGAAGCAGTAATACTAAATTTGCTATTGCACGATATAATACAGATGGCAGCCTTGATGCTACTTTTAGTGATGATGGTAAATTATTAATAGTCATGGGTTTTTCTGATTTGGCTAAATCTATTGCCTTGCAAGCTGATGGTAAAATAATATTTGCGGGGCATACTTTTATTGATGCCAATTACGATTCTGCCTATTTTGCAATTGCACGTATAAACATCAATGGTACGCTGGATAATACATTTAGCAATGATGGAAAAGTATTTACAAATTTTGAAAATTCCCCCAGTTTTGCCAATGCAGTTTCAATTCAAAGCGATGAAAAAATTGTGGTATCGGGTCGTTCCTACATCAATGGCCACGATAATTTTTGTTTAGTCCGTTATAATTTAGATGGAAGTCTGGATAATACTTTTTCATTAGATGGAAAGCAAAACAATGTATTTGGTTCGGATGATTATTTCGGTTTATCCCAGGCAATTCAGCCTGATGGAAAAATTGTAGTAGCAGGCTATCAACAATCCATTGTACAGGCAAGTACTTCATTTTTGGTGGCCCGATACAATTCCAATGGAGATTTGGATAATACCTTTAACGGCGTAGGTTTTCGATCTACAAATGCCGAAAGTAAATTTAATTTCGGGTTTTGTGTAGCCATTAATTTTGATGGGAGAATTGCAATTGGAGGTACCAATAATAATTTTAAAATAGTGCTCTACAAAAATAACGGAATGCTGGATAGCACTTTCGGTACCAATGGAATTCTGGTAAACAGAATTGGTGTTGGTAACAGTACAATAAAAGGGATTGCATTTTTCGGTAATAAACTATATGTGGCCGGCAATGGTCAGTTTCCAGGTAATATTGGGGTAGTGGCAAGATACTTGCTTAGCCCGGAAGGAGGCTCATTACCAGTTACCCTGGTTAATTTTAAAGCCGTTCTTCAGAATGAAACGGTATTGTTGCAATGGCAAACTACCCATGAACAAAATCTTAACAGTTATACCATATTGAGAAGCACGGACGGTGTAACCTTCTCTGCCATAGGGTATGCCACCGCAAAAAGCAACGGCGGTTTAACAAATGAATACACAATACCAGACAATCTCCCAATTAAAGGCATCAATTATTATAAGCTTAAAATGGTTGATAAAGATGGTAAATTTTCATTTAGCAATATCGTTTCGGTAAACATTAACAATAGAATTTTTACCTGGAAAATATTCCCTAATCCGGTACAAAATATATTGGTTGTAAATACAAATATTAAAAATGAAAAAGCAACCTTTCAAATTACAGATGCAACTGGTAGAAAAATTAAGGAAGTAAATGTTACTTTAAATGGTAACAGCTCTTTTGCAATACCAATTTTTCAATTGCCAAAAGGTATGTACAGTTTGCAATTACGTACAGCAACAAAAACTGAAACAAAGCCATTTATAAAAGAATAAGTATGTTGGAAACAACTAGTGTTATGTTAAGCTTAAAATGACGTATCGATTTGTGAATGGTGAATGGTGAAATATTGACCATTCACCATTGCCAATTCATGGTTAACTTAACACTAGTGTTAAGTTAACCATGAATTGGCAATGTAATTAAAAAGGTGGTCGATACTGAGTTTAAGTTTTTGTAAATTTTATAACACAGGGTTCACCACCATAATGTGCACCACTTCATTATATAGCATAGCACCAAATTTGTTTAAAGGAATGGTGGAGGATATTTTTTTGTGAGCAATTTTATTACTTGGCTCTTAATGAGGTATATAATTAAATGCTCCATTTTTATTAAAAATCCAATTATATTCAAATACTCTTTTTTGGGGTATATTTACTAAGAAATATTTTTATATGCAAGTTTTTGAGGTTGATTTAACAAACTGCGATAAAGAACCTATCCATATCCTTGGCAAAGTTCAATCACATGGCTTTTTAGTAGCTGTTAATACCATCACCAGATTAATTTCTTATTTAAGTGAAAATATTAAAGAGTACACCAATAAGGAAGCCAAATTCTTTTTAGGCAAAACGCTGGAAACATTAGGAGAAGAATTAAAGCTGGACGTGTCTGGTTCACAATTTATTTCCAGTATGCTTATTAATGCGGGTGTAAATATGCAAAGCCTTGAAAATGCTAATCCTTACTATCTGGAGATTGATGAAAAACCCTACAATATTATTCTTACCAAATCAGGAGCCGAAATACTGCTAGAGTTTGAGCCTTCTGTAAAAGACGAGTTTGATTCACAACAAATAATTGGTAAAGCAATCTCAGAAATACTTTCTGGTAAAGGCATTTCTTTATTACTGAATAATACTGCCAGGGTAATTAAAAAAATAATTAATTACGATAGGGTAATGGTGTACAGATTTGGTGATGAAGGACATGGGCAAGTAATTGCAGAAGAAAAGAATGATGACTTGGAGCCCTTTCTGGGGCTGCATTACCCAGCTTCAGACATACCAAAACAGGCAACGGAATTATACAAATTAAATCTTACCAGATTAATTTCGGATGTAAATACTGAGCCTTCTGCCATAATAACAGCCGGCGATAATTTATTACCGTTAGATCTTACACATTCAGAATTAAGAGCTGTTTCTCCCATCCATATTCAGTACCTTAAAAACATGGGCGTGGAATCTAGTTTTAGTATTTCGCTTGTATCTAAGGGCGAATTGTGGGGATTGATTGCCTGCCATAGTTATAAACCAAAGTTTATTAATTTCAGAGCCAGAGATGCATCTAAACTAATTGCTGTTATCATAACTTCTGCAATTGAGTACCGTCAGGGTGAAGAGGATGTTGAAAAATTTTCTTTATTAAAAGAAAATAGTGAAAACCTTATTAAGTATATAGATAATCAAAGTCCGGTTACAAGTGCCCTTACAGAAAATAAAATAACGCTCAAAGATATTACCACCTCAACAGGTGTTGCTTTACTTTTTGATGAGGATGTAATCACAGTTGGTATTACACCGGATAAACAACAGATTAGAGAAATTGCCGAATGGCTTTTTTCAAATTTAGTTGATCCAATATATTATACACATAAATTTCCGGAAGTATTTAAGCCTGCGGGGGCTTATAGCAAAATAGCAAGTGGCATTATTGCTTGTATATTATCTAAAGAACTAAAAGAAATTATTATTTGGTTTAAGCCGGAAAAAGTGCAAACTCTTAAATGGGCAGGTAATCCAGAAAAGCCGGTTGAAATGGATATTAATGGTACTATGCAGTTATCGCCACGGCGCTCTTTTGCCAACTGGGACCAGATTGTAAAGTATACTTCCGAAAAATGGAACAGGTCGGAAGTAGCTGCTGTTATTAACATAAGGGAGCATATTATTTACACTATTAAAAAAAAGGCGAACGAAATAAGAGTACTCAACGAAAAACTAGTGCATGCTTACGAAGAGCTGGATGCTTTTAGTTTTACTATTTCGCATGATCTGCGTACTCCCTTATCTTCTATAAAAAGTTATACAGAACTGCTACTTCAAAATAATAAAAATTTAGATGATAATGCAAAAGATGTGTTGGGCCGCATTAAAAAATGCGGCGATAAAATGGTCTTTCTTATTCAGGAAATATTAAATTATTCACGTGTTGGCAGAATGGGAATTATAGAAAAAAAAATTGGAATGGAACATGTGCTGGATGAAATAAAAACAGAAGCCTTACAAACAGGAATTAATAAAAAAATGCAATTTATTATTGGTGATACGCCTGAATTACAAGGCGACCCTGTAATGATACAGCAAGTATTTAGTAATCTTATAAGTAATGCTGTTAAATACTCCTCTTTAAAGGAAATACCAATTGTAAGGGTAAATGGTAAAATTACAAAAGATGAAATTATTTATAGTGTAGCAGATAATGGAATAGGTATCGACATCAATTATTACAACCGGGTGTTTGAATTATTTAAAAGAATGGATAATGTAAATGATATAGAAGGAACAGGTGTTGGATTAGCTATTGTAAAAAGGATTATAGAAAATCATAAAGGCCGAATTTGGTTTGAAAGTGTTTTAAATGTGAGTACCACTTTTTATGTAGCATTTAAAAATAATTTATAAATATGCAAGTGCCAGATATTTTTTATGTGGAAGATAATGAAGACTTTCGTTTTCTTATGGATAACGCAGTTAAGGAAGTAAATAACAAAATAAATCTTTTTATGCTACCCAATGGAAAAAGAGCTATAGAAATATTACAGACTTATGCTGAGTTTAAACAGCAGCCACGTTTAATTTTACTAGATCTAAATCTTCCGGGTCTTTCTGGTATTGATGTACTTAAAAGAATTAAAGAAATTGATTTTTTGAAAAAAGTTCCGGTGGTATTTTTTTCTACTTCAGATAATCCAAAGGATAAAAAAAACTCTATTGAATTTGGCGCAGCAGATTTTATAACTAAGCCAAGTGGTTATATTGACCTTGTTACTTGTTTTAGAAACATTAATAATAAATGGATTCAAAATAACATCACTTTAAACTAATTACCTTGAAAAAAATAATGCTAATTGAAGATGACAATGACATTGCCGATGTGGTAGAAATAATATTGTCTTCAAAATATAATGTGAATACTCATAGAAACTGTATTGGCATTGTAGAAGCATTGCAACAACATCTTCCTGATGTACTTTTAATTGACAACAACATTGGACAAAAAACAGCAGCAGAAATTATTGATGAAATTAAATCCTCTGGTATTTTGTTCATTCCTCCTTATATTCTTTTTTCTGCAAGTCCGGATATTGAAGCAATCACAAAACAGATTGGAGCGGTATCTTATCTGGCAAAACCATTTGAGTTTGAACAATTATATAACTGTATAAAAAATGCGCTCAACCTTTCTGTTACACCTTCACAATAATTACACCGCCCATTTAAAAACCCATGTTACAAAAAGTTTTAAAGGAAGATACCAATGCTAAGCACACCCAATTGGAAGCGTTAATGCATGTACACAAAATAATGTATGGCACATTAACCCCGGAAGAATACTGGCAAATACTCACTATCAATTATAAAGTTCATCAAGTATTAGAAGCGCCATTATTTCATGCACTTAGTCCAGCAGTTGCTACTGCCCTCCATCTTACAAAAAGGCTTAAACTACCTTCGCTTATAAAAGATATGGAGGAAGCAGGGGTACCTGTTACTAATGATTTTATTACATCTTTATTGTTTGATAACACTAATGATGCATATAATCTTGGGGCAATGTATGTATTGGAAGGCGCTACCCTTGGCGGCCATGTAATTAATAAAAGGCTCAGGCAAAATAGTTACCTGCAATCACTTAACCTGGGATATCATTATTACGGATTATATGGAGATGGGTTAATGCAACAATGGCAACTATTTTGCGATGTAATAAACCAGCTACCAGGTGAGGATACTGAAATGGCAATTAGAGGTGCAAATGATGTATTTGATCAATATATTGCAATATATAACAATCTTGTTGCTGTAAATTTTTGGCCTTCTGTTTCAAATTAAATGTATTATTACTTTTTTTTCCGGCTATAGAAACTGGTACAACAAATGGTAATGTGATGCAGAAAAAAATAAAGGGTTTAAAATCTAATATCTTTTATTACTCATCGTCAACATAACTCAAATGAAATATTGCACTTGTTTTTTACAGCATTTTATTCATTTTTTGAAATTGTTCCAAAATTAATCCTACAGGCACAAAACTTTGTAAGGTTGTACTTTGTTACTACACATAAGAGGAAATAATTAAACCGCCCATTTTTCATTATAAAAATAAGTACAGTTATATTAAATCTTTCACCTTATTAAACTTAATATGGATACCCATCTTCACCACGATCATATTGAATCTCATTTAAAAAGCTCAGATATGCTGAGGGATATTGTAATTGGTATGAGCGATGGACTTACTGTTCCCTTTGCATTGGCAGCTGGTTTAAGTGGTGCAGTTAGTAGCAGCGCTATTATTGTAATAGCTGGTATTGCAGAAATTTGTGCAGGTAGTATTGCTATGGGGTTGGGTGGCTATTTAGCTGGCAAAACAGAGCAGGATCATTACATAAGTGAACAACGAAGAGAATATGAAGAAGTAGAAAACCTGAG
>JAYTTM010000312.1:0-1993 GCA_043745055.1 Chitinophagaceae bacterium
GGTATAGCGAATTGGTGAATGAATTACAGGAGGCAGCCCGCAGTAACCTCATCTTTGGACTGCATGTGCATGTGGGCATGGAAAACAGGGAACTAGCTATACACATTGCCAACTCTGCCCGGTATTTTTTACCACATGTTTTTGCACTAAGCACCAACTCCCCTTTTTGGGAAGGGCGGGTAACAGGATATAAATCTTTTAGAACTAAAATATTCGATAAATTTCCTCGTACAGGCATACCCGATTTTTTTGAGAGTATTGAAGCATATGAGAGTTATGTTAAGTTGCTGGTAAAAACAAATTGTATTGATAATGCAAAAAAAATATGGTGGGATTTAAGGGTTCATCCTTTCTTTAATACAGTTGAGTTTCGCATATGTGATATACCGATGACAGTGCAGGAAACCATTGCTATTGCTGCAATTTTTCAGGCGTTGTGTGCCAAGTTATTTAAACTCAGGAGCCAAAATTTAAATTTTATGCCTTATTCACGAGCGCTCATCAATGAAAATAAATGGCGGGCAAGCCGCTATGGTATTGATGGAAGCCTGATTGATTTTGGTAAAGAAAGTGAGGTAAACACCCGGGTGCTGATATATGAGTTATTGGATTTTGTGGATGATGTGGTGCCACACCTTGGAAGCAGGCATGCTATTAACTATGTTCATAAAATTATGGAGCATGGTACGGGTGCCGACAGGCAATTAAAAGTATATGAAAATACCAAAAGCCTGCCGGATGTAGTAGATTATATCCATGAAAGTTTTCTATCCGGAATTTAGTAGCTAGCCTATTGAACAAAATATTGTACAAAATGGCCGTATGCATTACAACAGTATACAGCTATTTTTTTAATTCCTTTTTTAGTTGTTTGTTCATTCTAATATAATCCTCGTTGTTGGCTTCTGTTGCCAACTCTAATGAAGCTTCAGCGCTTTTAAGTGCGCCAGAGTTATCCCCCATTTCTTTTTGGATAGTTGCTTTGTAGAGATACATCCAATAGGCTTTTATGTTTGTTTCAAGTGCCTTATTGACATTTTCCAAAGCCTTGGTAAGATTTCTATCGTATTCAAAGTAAAATTGTGCAGCTTCCCAGTAAGGTTTTTTATCTGATTGCATGGCCTTAACAAGTTGTTGACGGATGTTTTCTTTTATGGAAAAATTTACCGGGATTCGGATAATCTTTTTCTCCCATAAAAGCTCTATGGTGCAGCTTTCGGGTTTAATCTCATCTAATTGAATAGTAAAAGTTTCTATGGAGGTTTTATTTTTTAACGGAATAACTTTTAATCGAACTACATCCATGTTTTCTGAATAGCCTTCTGTGCCCCAGTTTTGCAAACCCTTATTGAAAATTATTTCCCACACATCTACATTTGGAATGCTGTACAAAACATAACTGCCGGAATTTATTTTTTTTCCGCCTATCTCTGCCGGCTCACTAAATGTTATCCTGGTTGCTTCATTGGCTCCTGTACGCCATAGCTGTCCATAGGGTACAAGGTCTCCAAATACCTGCCTGCCTTTTGCACCTGGCCTGCTGTAAATGATTTCAATGTTGCCTAAGCCAACATCTTGTTTAAGTGTTTGTAAAGGGGATGGGGCTGGTAACTTAATCTGCGCCTGCATTCTAGCTGCAAAAAATGTTGTTAGTATAATCAGCCAAATAGATAAACTTCGCATACTTTTTAATAGTTTGAATAATCGGTATTAAAGAAAGTTACTTTATTTTAAAGTACCCTCTAAATTTGAACCGTTGCTATTTTGTAACAAAATAAATTGCCTTTATAAAACAGTAAAATAATTGAAAACTAAATGCATGTTAATAGATATTCAAATCCCTGGTTGCGGCATTTCACCTAAGTACTAAATGATAAATAGCATAACATAGGTTCCACTTTTAGTCGTAGCACAACATAGGTTACACTTTTTACAGTTCTTTGACATAAAATGTTGATACTCACCAAAAATTTTATGGATGAGTATGCACAAA
>JAYTTM010000313.1:0-27055 GCA_043745055.1 Chitinophagaceae bacterium
GATTTTTATTCTGCACCGCAGATTAAAACAATTGTATTTGGTATTAATATAGGGTTATAGTCCCATCACTTTTAAATTAATCAGTATGAAAAATAAAATATGGAGCATAAGCTTATTCTCAATCACCTTGCTATTGCTCAGTTGCACTAAAGAATTAAATACAAAACCATACACTACTATTAATCAGGATAATGCATTAAAAACCAGTTCAGACGTAGAAGGCTTGCTAGTAGGCGCTTACGCCGATCTGGGTGCTGCTGATCTTTATGGTGGTGGGTCATCTGTAACTGCAGATTTATTGGGTGACTATAATGAAATTGCCTGGAGCGGTACTTTCCAGGGGATGACCCAGATAAAGAATAAAGCCATTGCTGTTGACAATGGTTTCACTCAAGGCACATGGACATCCGGATACAAAACTATCAATGACGTTAATAATGTGCTCGATGCTTTACCGGTTGTTGCAGAGGCAAAAAGAAAAAAGGTAGAAGGAGCTGCAAAATTCATTAGAGCTGCCGTATATTTTGAAATGGTGAGGTTATTTGCAAAGGCCTGGAATGATGGCGATCCTGCTGCAAATGATGGTGTTCCAATTAAGTTAACTCCTACTAAAGAACTCGGGGGGGCTGCAGACCAGATTCCGAGGGCTAAAGTAAGTGCCGTATACGCTCAGGTAATTAAAGACCTTACAGAAGCCGAAACATTATTGCCTTCTTCCAACGGTTTTTTTGCAACCAAAAATGCTGCTGCTGGATTGCTGGCAAGAGTCTATTTACAAAAAGGAGATTTTGCCAACGCACGTGATGCCGCAAACAGGGTGATAGAGTCCGGCAATTTTAAATTAACGCAACCAAATATTGATGGCATTATTGGTATTTTTGTTTTCACCCGTGCCAAAGCAGAAGATAACAGCACAGAGGATGTTTTTGCCATCCAGGTTACTACCACTGCTGGTATTAATAATTTACAAACCTTCTATTCCGAAAACGGAAGAGGTGATATTGGAATCAGGGATGAACACCTTGCTTTATATGAACTTGATGACCTAAGGCTAAAATTAATAAATGCTGATTACTACTCAGCAAAATTTAATAACGTATATGGCAATGTGCATACTGTCCGGCTGGCAGAAATGTATTTAATAAGAGCAGAAGCAAACTTCAGGCTGGATGCCTCTGTTGGTGCCAATCCTGTAGATGACATCAATATAATCCGCAATAGGGCCGGTTTAGCATCTGTGTCAAGTGTAACATTGAGCGATATATTAAAGGAAAGAAAAATTGAATTATCTTTTGAGGGGTTTACCCTGCATGACGTTAAAAGACTAGCTGTTACCACAGGTTATTTTACAGGTGGCGGTGGCTTAGCATTTAATGCTCCTCAATTAATCTTTCCTATACCAAAGAGAGATATTTTGGTGAACCCAAATTTAACTCAAAATGTAGGTTATTGATAAAACGGACTTCTTAAAATATATTAATAGAGCAGAAAGCAGGGAATTATTTTCCCTGCTTTTGTTTGTATCAACGTAAGTGCCGTTGGGTAAAAAAACGTTTTGTTAGAATAGCTTAAGTTACTGTTCTTTATTCCAGTAGTAAAGCTTTGCATACCTCTGTATATCTTAATCAAAAATTCGTAATTTAATAAACTACAAAGTATTGCACCAGGGGTTACGCGGCAATATCCTTATAAGCTTTTGACTCATTCACCAGCCTTTTGTGGGTTGATAACCGGTTGGGTTAAATGCCGCCGTGTTGACCACGGGTGTTTCCAATGTTTTCAAATTCGCATGCCTACACTTTTTGTTAGCAATACGTCTTATTGCTGCATCTTGATTTCTTAATTCCAGGATTTGGCAGACATTAATTTGAGTAATTTAAAAGGCTGGGATTTCTTTATAAAATTAGTCACATCAATATTTTCACTAGTTTCCAGATGGATTAGTTGTTGTGGCGAGAGAAATTTGTATCCCATAGACCAGTCCGGGAACTGAGGTTGCACAATATTATTTTCTAATACTTTATTAATATCTGTGTGCCTTGGGTCTTTAGAGATACCATCAAACAGTTCTCCAACTAGTTGTTCATTGCCTTCCAACACTTGAATAAAATTGCCGTTACAATACAATAACATTCCTGTTATTGATTTTTTTGAATTATTAAGACGTGCAATATCTAAGAGTTTAGCAATTTCATCGTCTTTGAACGGGTTTACCGCTTTGCTTGTATACAGTAATTGATACATAATGTGTAGTTTTATAATTTAACGTAGAAAAATAATTTAAAGTATAACTTTAAAAAAAATCGCAAAGTGGGAAATAAAAAAAGCAAGCAAGGCAAATTTTCAAAAATAATTAAGACCGATGGTACACTAAATTTTAAAGTAAAGGGGCTTCCTTTTTTAGAACAAGTAGAAATTCATAATATTTTTCTTTCTGTTAGCTGGCTCGGTTTTGTTGGTATCGTGTTTTGTATTTATCTCTTTACCAATACGATTTTTACTTTTCTTTACATGATGTCTGGTTCCACAGGTTTGTCTGGCACCAATGCCTCTTCCAATTCGTTTGTAAAAGTGTTTTATTTTTCTGCACAAACTTTGTGCACCGGGTATTTTACCGATACCATACCGGTTTCTATCCGTTCTACCTCCATTGCTGCTTTTGAAGCCGTGGTGGGGTTATTTTTGTTTGCTATAATTACCGGGTTACTTTATTCCCGTTTTTCCAAACCTAATTCAAAGATCATATTTTCAGATAAAATGCTGATTGGGCGGTACAAAGGGGGCAATGCTTTAATGGTAAGAATTGCCAATATAAAGCAAAATCAATTGCTGAAAGTAAGCGCCGAATTGATACTGCTGCTGAGGCTGGAAGTAGATGGCATTAAGAAAAATATGTTTTACAATTTAAAGCTGGAGCAGTCTAATATCGGCATGTTATTGCTTACCTGGACATTGGTGCACCCTATTGATGAGGAAAGCCCACTGGATATATTTTCTGTAGAAGAAATTAGCGAGGCAAAGGGAGAGATCATTCTTGTAATTGAAGGCTCAGATGATATTCTTTCTCAAAATGTTTTTGCCAGAAAATCTTATAATGCTGATGATATTATTTGCGATGCACAATTTGAAGACATTACGTATACCGATGAAAAGAATATTTTAAGTATTGATATTGATAGATTAAATAATTATAATAAGGCTTCTTAAAAATTACACTACTGCTTATAAGCAACGATTTTTTTGACTGACTTTATTGAAAGGCAAATGACGGTGCGTTTTGTGTAATGTCATCCGCAATGCTGTGGCATACCAAAAACTGCTACGTGCAGGCCTGAGCATTTTAACACCTAACCCCAGAACAAATGCCCGTTAACCTGGTACCTCACAAACCTTTATTCATGCGTTGCGGTCTCTGCTGATTGTAATCTTGTTCTGTCAAAAAAAAGAAAAATTAAAAGCAGCACATTATCAAAACTACTCTTTAGTACGTTCTCAACAGAACTTGTATTTATGCTTTTAGTCCTCATCCGTTTTAACTACTATACAGCTAATAAAAGCATTACTACTTCCTTTAAACGCCTGGAAATTGAACTGGCAAATTACAATACCTTACTTGTATCGGGTTCCTCAGTAATCAGCAACACTTTAAAAAAAGTGTGCGTTTAATAAAACAACCTACGCTTTTTTACGAGGTAGGCTAGCGGTAGTAATGTTCGCCGGGGACAACTACCACGGAGGTAAATTTCAACGCCTTTTAAATGGCTGAATTTTGTAGTTTATTTATAACATACTTTTTTATTAAACCATGCGTTACAGAAAGAACTAATTCTGTAAGAATTGCAATTGCATAAAGTGTTTTAATATTTAACATTATTTATAAAAATAAAATACCTGAAACAATTTACAGTATTGGGTTACATTGAAATATTCATTATGCTGTAAAGTTTTTTATGCTATTAAATAATTAGTAAAATAGGCATAAAAATGTAGCGTTATTATTCATTACAATGTAGTTAAATAACTACTATAGTGTAGATTATTTCCGGCTTGTTGCCAGCGATATTATTACAGTATATTTTTGTAGGATAAAAAAGTAAAAAAATATAGTCTGAATAAAAAAAAATCAATAGAATAATCAGGAGATTTTTTTCCTTTATTGTTTAAGTCCATATCAATTTCAAATGCCATGGTTAAACCTATTTCTAAAAGTATAAATGTTTTTCTAACGTCGGACCGGCTTATTGCAAATACTTATTTCAATAAGCATGACCCTTCTCCCATTTACATGCGGCAACTAAGCCACCAGTTTGAAGCATACATTATGGAATCTGTTAGAACAGCCAAAAGACATTCTGTAATTTTTTATAAGTTAAAATGCACAACAGAAAATGATAAGCAATATGCCGAGCCATTGGTTTATGCCATTCGTGGACATTTTTTATCAAAAAAGGAAGATGCCGAAAAGGCATTTGAAAAGTTTAAACGACGAAACTGGACGTTGCTTGTAATCAGTATCATAGTAGTTGTTATGTTCCAGGGTTTACTGCCAATGGTGTTTGAACCACAGCATGGTTTCAATGTAGGTGTAATTAATAGTCTGGATATTTTTGCGTGGGTACTATTGTGGCATCCAATTGATGAATTGGTATTTCGTTGGAACAGTTTTTTAAAAGAGATCTGTCTTTTAAATAAACTGTCAAAAGCTGAATCTATAATCCTTGAATATGAAAAAAATTATATTGCTGATGATGCTTTACGTGTGGTGGCATAATGCCTATTCTCAAGCTGAGGTAGGCTTGGAACAATACTCCTATATAAGTAAAGGAAGTTTAAGAATAAATCCCATTCTTTGGTACCAGTGTAAATCTGGCTGGTATGCAGAGGCAAGGTATAATTATGAAGCAGATAATACTTTATCCATTTACGTAGGAAGAACTTTTCAAAAAGAATCAACTATCTCCTATTCCGTAAGTACCCTTGCAGGAATAGTGGCTGGACAATTTAAAGGGGCTGCCGTTGCAGTAAATACAAACATTGATTATAAAAATTTTTTTCTTTCCTTACAATCGCAATATGCAGTTTCAATAAAATACAGGAGTGAAAATTATTTGTATAACTGGGTTGATGTGGGCTGCAATGCAACATCATGGTTATCGGTTGGCTTGTCCATGCAGCTTACAAATAGTTACAACACAAAGGCTGTTATTGAAAAGGGTTTTTTTATAAACGCATCTTATGGTAAATGGTCATTTCCAATATACATATACAATCCGGGTAGTGCTGAAGCATATAATATTTTGGGTATAAATTACGCCTGGCGCTTTAAAGGAAAAAACACACAAAAAATAGCTGATTAATATAGAAATATTTGCCATTAAAAGAAACGAAGAATTAGTAATAACCTTATACTTAATACCAATTATTTATGAATACAACACAGAATTATTTTACAGTAATGGGGAATTTATTTCTGCTTTTATTTTTGTTTACCTGGTGGTTTAAGCTGATGCTTATTGTAATAGGATCGATAAGTGCAATCATTTTTTATCTGGTAAAAATAAGCCATTATAAAAACGCCCAGGCTAATTTGGAAAGCCAGTTGCTGGAGCGTAATGAATTGCTGCTTTATGCAAATAAAAATATTCAAAAAGGCAACGATAAGGTGATACTTGCAGAGCAGCATAAAACCCGGCTTTTATCCAAAATCAATCATGAAATCCGTACTCCCATGAATGGCGTATTGGGGATGGCCTCCTTATTAAATGAAACAAAACTTACAGACGAACAGCATGAATACAGCAATGAAATTATTCATTCCGGACAGTCGCTGCTACAGGTAATTAATGACATCATAATGGATGATATTCTTGAATATTCCAAAATAGAATCTGGTAAAGAACTGGAAACAAAAGAGGTTGATTTATCCAATTGTATTGAAGATGTTTTGGACGTATTTGCCTCCAAAGCTGGTAAGGCAGGGATTGATCTGCTATATAATATTGAAGAAAATGTGCCACAGCAAATAATCGGCGATCCGTTAAGGCTAAAGCAGGTACTTATGAATTTTGTTGGTAACTCCATTAAAGTTACCACAAGGGGAGAAGTTGTTATAAGTGTACAGTTAATTAAATGTAAAGAAGACAATCAACTAAAACTTGAGTTTAAAGTAAGCGATACTGGTACAGGCATTAGTGCGGAAAAAATTGCTGCTCTTTCAAAAACATTTTTACTCCAAAACACAGCACAGCCAGTAAATACAACTGCTGGGGTTGGGTTGATTATTTGTAAAAAACTTGTTGCATTAATGGGTGGGTCTATTACTGTAGAAAGTACGGTGAATGAGGGTACAACATTTACGTTTACCATCCTTAGTAAAGCAGGTATGCAGCCGTTAAGCAAACGTAGGCATGCCGAAATTGCTGATTTGGAAAATAAAAAAGTACTGATAGTTGATGACAATATAACCGCAGCTGATTTACTTAAAAAAAGTTTGGAGAAAATGAATATGTTAACCTACTCATCAACCGCTGCCGAAGAAGCAATGGAGATTTTAACACAGGTATCATTCGATCTTGTAATTACTGATATGGATATGCCCGTAACAAATGGATGTAAACTGGCGGAAAGTATAAAACAGAAATATCCCGAATTACCTGTTATCTTATTAAATACCATTAACGATAGTGGCTATGAACAACATCCCGGAGTTTTTGGGGCTATTGTGAGTAAGCCAATAAAATCCGGGTTATTGCTGGATGCTATTTTAAGCCAGTTGCGCACTCACGAAAATTCTTCTGCTCGTAAAAATCAAACAATAAACAAATTAACAGTTGATTTCTCAAAACAATATCCATTAAAGATATTGGTGGCAGAAGACAATCCAGTTAATCAAAAATTAATCACAAAAATTCTTTCCAATTTGGGGTATCAAACGGTGGTGGTTAACAACGGCAAGGAAGTATTGGAAGTAGTAAGCAATAATCAATTCGATTTAATACTTATGGATATTCAAATGCCTGAAATGGATGGCCTGGAAGCTTCCCGTATGATACGTACTTGTTTAGATGCCCAGCCTATTATAATTGCAATGACTGCAAATGTAATGCAAGGCGACAGGCAGGCCTGTTTACAATCTGGTATGGATGATTATATAAGCAAACCGGTGCAACTAAATGATTTGATTAGTATGTTGGAAAAATGGGCATTGTTAATTAAAGAAAAAGCACAGTTTCCTTTGCCTTAAATCCATGTTACAAAGTCAATATTGTATCTGGTTGTAGAAAAATCACTACAATATATTGTTGTTTTTTTGTAGCAATCAAATAAATAATAAATCGTTTCAATTATTAATCACCAGGCACTTAACAGTTTAATTATTTTTTTATGAAACCAACTATCCATGGAGCTTTTTTCAGTCTGTTGCACACAACTGTTAAAAATATTGCCAGCCTAAAAAAAATGGTTCATATTTTTTGTCTTGTTATCATTCCATTTATTACTAACGCCCAGGAAATTAACATGTATTCAGGCATAAACCTTGTATTAAATGGTAATGTAAATTTTGTTGTAAATAATACAGCTTTTAAAAATAACGGCACTTTTACAGCAGGTACCAGTACCGTAACTTTTACCGGTAATACCGATACCACTACTGCATTTTTATCTGGCACCAGTAATACACAGTTTAATAATTTAACGCTCAATAAAGCTGCTTATGGCTTTGCTTTAAAATCTGCTGCAAGTGTAAAAAATACTTTATCCGTTTCTGCCGGTATTGTATATGCAAATGGACGTTTAACATTATTGTCTGATGCAACTGGTACAGCCCGGGTTGCACCTGGGGCCCAGGCAGGTGGCTATATAAACGGTAATGTAACAGTAGAACGGTTTATACCACAAAATACCTACAGAGCATGGCGCCTGTTGGCCAGCCCAACCTCCGGACAAACGATCAATCAGGCATGGCAGGAAGGACAGTCTACAGCTGTAAATGGTAATCCGGGATATGGAACAGTTATTACCAGCAGTAATTCTTCCTGGCAAGCAAATGGCTTTGATTATAACACAACACGTAACTCTATGTATAGCTATGATAGGGTCAATAATATATTGTTGCCAGTACTTTCAACAGCATCGCCAATAGCTGCAGAGCCAGGTTATTTTTTATACATTCGGGGTAGCAGAAGTGTTACCCCGTCCGCAAGTATTGCCGGGGTAGATCAAACAGTATTAAGAACAAAGGGAAGTTTGAATACAGGAGACCAGGCTGCTATAAGTGTTCTGGCTAATAAATCTGCCTTAATAGGAAATCCCTACGCTTCGGCTATCGATTTAAGAAATGTAACAACTGCAGGAGGCTGCGTTGGTACAGCATTTTACGTTTGGGATCCCAGATTGGCCGGCTCTTACAATCTTGGCGCCTATCAAACCTTAACTATAAGCGGGAGTGATTATATAGTAGTACCTGGCGGCGGCAGCTATGGCCCATCCGGATCTGTTACCAATACCATTCAATCGGGTGCTGCATTTTTTGTAGCCGCAGTTGGCAGTGCCGGTAGTATTTCCATCAATGAAAGCAGTAAAACTGCCGGCAGCAGCGTGGTGTTTAGGCCAGGAACCAATTTTACAGAAAAAAATATTATTACTAATTTATTTGCATTTAACGGCAGCGTGAAAACACTTGCAGATGGCAACATGGTATTTTTTAATAACGGTTATTCCAACACTATTGATGGATTTGATAATAAGAAGAGGAGCAATTTTGGTGAGAACTTATGTTTGGCAAACAACTTAGACGAATTGGCGATAGAGCGCCGGGCATTACCTGTAAATGATACAATTAATTTTTCTATGAATCATTTAAAGAAAATAACGTATCAATTGCAAATACTGGCCGATCGTTTAAATGAAAATGGCTTGTCGGCTTTTTTAGAAGACAGGTACCTGAATACCTACCTACCTATTAATTTAGATGACAGCAGCAATTATACTTTTACAGTGGATACAGCAGCAGATTCTTTTAATAAAAATCGTTTCAGGATTGTTTTTAATACGTTAAAAGTACTGCCACTTGTATTTGCTGCCATAAATGCCTATCAGGTAAATGATAATGTGCAGGTAGATTGGAAAGTACAGGACGAAGCAAATACCGTAAAATATGAAGTGGAAAAGTCTGCAAACGGATTAGATTTTAGTCTTGTAAATACCACCGGCAAAAATGCCACTGGCAGCTACTCCTGGCTGGATGTAACTGCTTTTGCAGGTAAAAATTTCTACCGCATAAAAAGTACAAATCGGGATGGATCTATAAAATACAGCACAATTGTAACTGTGTTGATGACTAAAAAAGTAACCAATTTTTCGATAGCGAACAACCCTGTAAAAGGCAATAGTATCAGCCTCCATTTTGTAAACCAGCCAAAAGGATCTTACCAGTTTAACTTAATAAATAGTGCCGGCCAGTTTGTGTACAGCAGTAAGCAGCAAATTAGTGGCAGCAGCAAATCACTTGTATTAAATACGCATTCTGTTTTACCAGGCGGCCTCTACCAGTTACAAATTGCAGGACCTTCAAATACTATTCAAACACAAAAAATAATTATCCGGCAATAATCAAACTAAGTATATATTATCCACAAGAATCCAACAATCTAAAATTCAAAAAAATGAAAAAATCCTTATTCTGCCTTTTATGTACATTACAAATTCTGCTTAGTGAAAGCAAAGCCCAAAACATTGCAATTAATACAGATGGTTCATTGCCAGATGCTAGTTCAATGCTGGATATAGCTAGCACTACCAAGGGGTTTCTGGCTCCAAGGATGACTACTACCCAGCAAAATGCTATTGCATTACCGGCAAAAGGGTTACTCATTTTTAATACTACCGATAATACCTTTAAAGTAAACACTGGCACCTCTGGTTCGCCGGTATGGACAACTTTAAGTACTACTTCCAACGACTGGTTGCTTACCGGTAATTCTGCAACAAATTCGTCAACTAATTTTTTGGGAACTACCGATAATGTTAACCTTAACTTTCGTACCAATAACCTGCAAAGAATGGTGATTGATACATCCGGCAGGTTTGGATTAGGCACTTCAACTTTTAATGCTGCAAATCCGGAAAAATTACTGGTAGATGCAGGAACAACTTCTTCCATCAATGTTATGTCAGGTAAAGGATCAATTGATAATTACTTACAACTAAATATTCAGAATACTTCTTCTGGTATCAATGCATCATCAGATGTGGTGGCTACCGCCAACAACGGCAGTGAAACTACCAATTTTGTAGACATGGGCATTAATGGCTCAGGCAACACAAGCAATATAATGGGTAGTGCCAATGATTCGTATTTATACAACATGGGAAACAACTTTCTGGTTGGTACAGGCAGTGCTTCCAAATCTTTGGTATTTATGACAGGGGGTACTTCACAATCAATAAATGAAAGAATGCGTATTGATGGCACTGGTAATGTAGGTATTGGAGTTAGCAGTCCGGCTTACAAATTGCAGGTTAGTGCTGCATCAAATCCATTACACCTGGCAGGGTTGCAAACAGGTACAAACACAGATAGTATTTTAACAGTTTCCAATGGAGTAGTTAAAAGACTTAGTCCTTCGGCATTAATTACTTCTTCTTCCAATGCATGGGGTCTTACCGGCAATGCCTCCACTAATTCTTCCACAAATTTTGCAGGCACTTCTGATAATGTAAATATGAACTTCCGTACAAATAATGTACAACGGATGATGATTGATAAAACAGGGCCAATTGGCATTGGCGTTGCCAACCCAGCCAATCCACTGGTAGTAAAAGACACTATGGAGATCAGGCGTACTGGAACAAATATTTCACAATTACTTTTTGCCAATACCAGCGGCACAGGTGATTTTAGAATCGCCGGTGATGGGGGCGATATCTTTTGGCAGGGTGGTGGCGCAAGAAATTTACAAATGGGCGCCTATTGGGGAGTAATTTTGGCCGGAGACCGCCAAACCTCCACCTTACCTACTTTTTCTGCTGGTGTGGCCAATACAGGAGTATTGGTACAGGCTCAACGAGATGTAAGTGTACCGCTTGCTATCCAGGGTAATTCCGCAACACAGTCTGCCAACCTTACAGAATGGCGAAGTTCTACAGGTTCTGTTATGAATATTGTAAAGTCAAATGGTAATATGGCCTTGGGCGCTACCGCCTTTAATGCAACCAACCCCGAAAAACTATTGGTGGATGCAGGTACCACAAGTTCTATTAACGTAATAAGCGGCAAGGGAAGTATCGATAATTATTTACAATTAAATATCCAGAATAATTCTGCAGGTACCTTTGCCTCATCAGATTTGGTAGCAACTGCCAACAACGGTAATGAAACAACTAACTATGTTGATATGGGCATAAACGGTAGTAACTATAGCGGAGGTGTTATGGGTGGTGCCAATGATTCTTATTTATATAATGTAGGGCAAAATTTTTTAATTGGAAACACCAGTGCTTCAAAATCTTTAGTATTTATGACGGGTGGTACATCACAAGCTACCAACGAAAGAATGCGGATTGATGGCAGCGGCAACGTAGGTATCGGAACAGTTTCTCCAAACTCCACTTTATCTGTCACAGGATCGCAAAGTGTGAGTTTTAGAAGTGGCACTGGTGCATATACAGTTTTAAGTACAGATTATGTTGTTATCAATACCGGCGGCAGTACACCAACCTGGACGTTGCCTTTAGCAAGTACTTGTAGCGGCAGAGTCTATTTTTTGATTAATCACGGAACTACCAGCGTAACTCTAACGCAAGCTATCACTACAGCCAGCGGAACAACCAGCACTACGCTGGCAAATACCGCAGGCACCAATACGTATGAAATCATATCTGATGGAAGTGTATGGAGAAAAATGAATTAATTATTTTAGTGGTTGTTAATAAACAAATTTTCAAGAGTGATAAAATGTCAGTTCAGTGTCATTGTTTTTTTTCAGTATTTATTATTGAAACCAGCTAATTAAAGGAGCCAACATCATAAGAACAATTTATTTAAACTCCCTTAGAAAAAGTCTTGTGACTTGTTCTAAGGGAGTTTGCTGTAATTATAATGAATAAATTACCTTATAATATCTTACAAAATCTAATGTTAAGCTGGTAAAATTCAGTAATAAATTTAGTCTATCTTTATCCAGCAAATTAAAGGGGTGCCTTGCAGAATTGTAATTGAAAATCGTTCAACTATATCTGCTGAAAGTAGGGCTGAGATTATACCCGTTGAAAGTAAATGTATCACAGCATAGCTTTCATACACCTGATTCGGATAATGCCGACGTAGGGAAAAGGATACTATTTCATGTACGCAGCTTTTATTTAACCTCCATTTGTGTACGTAAACTTTTATTCATTTATTTTTATTATGTCGCTACACTATTGGTGGGATCTTTTTATGCAGCAAATTACTGAAACAGACTTGCTGCAATGGCTGGCTGTAGCATTAGGCGTTGCTGAAGTGTTATATGCAAAAGCAAATAAAATATGGTTGTATCCTACAGGTATAGCAGGTACTGCATTATCTATATATATCCTGCTGATGGCTGGGCTTTATGCAGAAGGGCTGCTAAATATTTATTATGTGGTGATGAGTGTTTATGGCTGGTGGTACTGGATAAAAAAGAAAAATCTGCCACCAGTAAAAATCACTTACTGCAGTAAAAAAGACTGGCTTTCTGTATTCATTATTGTTTTGGCAGGATTTGTTTTGCTATCTTTTTTGCTAATCAATTTTACTCCCTCTACTGTACCCTTGTGGGATGCCTGGATAAGTGCCACAGCATGGGCGGGTATGTGGTTGCTTGCAAAAAGGAAGATTGAGAACTGGATATTACTAAACCTATCCAATGCCTTTGCTATTCCATTGTTGCTGCATAAACATCTACTGCTTTACAGCGGCCTTACTTTATTTCTTTTTATTGTGGCGGTACAAGGCTATTTTGAATGGCGACAAATCATCCGGAAGGAAATTAATTTTTTACTAACTCCTGCAACTTAATTATTTGTATGAATTTTAATTTAATGCCACATCCATCTGATTTTTTAGATAAATCATTAACTGATACTATCAGTAAATATGCTGCCGAAGCTGAGCAAATGGGAAGGTTGCATCCTGAGCAACTCTCCCTTATTTATGAACAAAAATGGTTTAATTTATTTGTGCCAAAAGCATTTGGCGGATTGCAATTATCGCTTCCCGAAGGATTAAAAATAGAGGAATGTATTGCATGGGCTGATGGTAGTACAGGCTGGACAGTAACCCTCTGCAGCGGTGCAAACTTTTTTATTGGTTTTATGCATACTGAAACAACAAAAATACTTTTTAACAAAGCGAAAGTTTGTCTTGCAGGCAGTGGGAGAAATGCTGGCATAGCTAAAGATATAGGAGAGGAATATGAAATAACAGGTTACTGGAATTATGCCACAGGTGCCGCAGATGCTACAGCATTTACGGCTAATTGCTTTGTAGAAAAGAATGGCATTACAATACAAAATGAAGATGGAGGCCCAGCTGTTATTTCAGTGGTTTTTTTAAGGGAAGAAGTTATTCTACATAAAAACTGGAAAAGCATTGGTATGGTTGCAACTGCAAGCAATGGGTTTGAGGTAAAGAATTTACGGATCAATAAAAACAGGTGTTTTATTATTAATGAAAATACCGCAGTATTGAGTGAGCTTATTTATAAATATCCTTTTCTGCATTTTGCTGAAGCCACGCTTGCGGTTAATAATTCCGGTATGGCTGTGCGTTTTATAGACCTTTGCTATGCACAGGTATTAAAACGAATTGCCGACAAAAACATACTTGAAAATGCTGGTAACAGCTTTGTTTTGCTGATTGAAAAAGCAAGACAGGAATTGCAAGCGGCAAGGCAATTGTTTTATACAACTATTCAAAATTCATGGGATGGATTTATACAAGATAATTTATTTTCTGCCTGCACATTGCAGCAGGTTAGTGGCACCAGTAAAGAGCTTGCTGCTACTGCAAGACGATTAGTGGATGAACTCTATCCCTATTGCGGACTTACAGCAGCTAATCCTGCAACAGAAATAAACCGGGTATGGCGAAATCTGCATACCGCCAGCCAACATCCATTACTTTTATCAGCCGATTAATGAGATTGCTGGTGCATGTTTTTTAAATTATAAGTCTATTTCCTGGATGGCAATTGCGGGAATTCAAGTGATTCGTTTTGTTCACAAATATTCCCTCAGGTGCGGCCATCTATTGTGCAGTTATAAAATAAGAAAAGTTCAATCAATTTCGATAATAGTTAACATTAATTACGATTTTTCATTTCTATTGGGCGATGTTGATTTAAATAAGGTAGCTTTCAGCCAGAATTATTTAAAAACCACAAAGTAACCTTTGTGGTTTTTGTTTCTTCGTATAAAGATCAACAGATATCTATGCGGATTCGGCTATTTCATAAAACCTTAGTATGGAAGTAAAAAATATAAATTTTGAAGTAACAGTATATACATCGGCAGATGAATTAAATGAAGCTGATAAAGTATTGTTGCAGGAGGCCAGAAAAGCCACCCAGGCAGCTTATGCACCCTATTCAAACTTTTTTGTAGGTGCTGTTGCTCAAATGGCCAATGGTGAAAAAGTATCGGGCACTAACCAGGAAAATGCCAGCTATCCGGTAGGGATATGTGCAGAACGGGTATTGCTTTCGGTAGCCGCTACCCAGTACCCGGGTATGGGTATTGATACATTGGCAATAAGCTATCATAATAAAAACGGAGAGAGTAATCTTCCCATTTCACCCTGTGGCATTTGTCGCCAATCCCTTGCTGAATATGAGGAAAGAACCCATCAGTCCATCCGGGTAATTTTGAGTGGCATGAATGGCGAAGTGTACATAATGCAAAAAGCAGGGGAGTTGTTACCACTTAGTTTTATGTCGGGGGATTTAAAAAAGTAAAGAATGTTGTTTATCAATTAATATCAGTTTATCAGTGGTTTATTATAAAGGGCTTCCTCTAAATTTCTAACCTTCTAAACACTCTTAACATAAGCGGGAGAATGATATAAATACGACCTAATAGCTAAATTATCAATAATAGCAGGCCTGAAAAAAAGCCTTATCCAATTTTACTTCCATTTTTTATGAACCTATCCGGCGCAAGCAATACCACTTCTTTACTTTCATTATAAACACCTAATACCAGGCATTCACTAAAAAAATTGGCTATTTGTTTTGGGGGGAAATTAACCACAGCAATAATTTGTTTACCAATTAATTCAGCCATACTATACAGGTGCGTAATTTGAGCGGATGATTTTTTAATTCCCATATCACCAAAATCAATGCTGAGCTGGTAGGCGGGCTGCTTTGCTTTTTCAAAGGGCTGGGCTGTTAAAATGGTGCCTACCCTAATGTCAATCTTTTCAAAATCGTTCCATGTTATCATTTCGTTTTTTTTATGTTGGTGAAATAAGGTATTTTGAGTAGCTAAAATAGTGAAAATGGTTCTTGATATTAAAAAGCTGGTAAAAGATGATGTATCAATAGTGGCAATACTATTTGATGCATACCGTGTGTTTTATAAGCAGTCATCCAATTTGCAGGCTGCATTTGATTTTTTGGAGCAGCGGGTAGATAAAAATGAATCAACCATTTTTGTGGCAACAATACAGGGTGAGGCAGTGGGATTTGTACAGTTGTATCCAGTTTTTTCGTCTGTTTCATTAAAGCCGGCCTGGTTGCTTAATGATTTATATGTTGCTGAAAATGCACGCCGGCAGGGTGTTGCAGAGGCATTGTTGCAACAGGCTAAACAATTTGCCCTTGAAACCAAAGCTGCTTTTGTTTTATTGCAAACTAGCGAGGATAACTATAAAGCACAATCGGTGTATGAAAAAAACGGCTGGATAAAATTGAATGATTTTTTCTATGAATATCCTTTGTAATGGTTATCTAAATTGCTAAATAGCTAAACAATACTCCTTAAGTACAAAAGCAGCCTTATAGTTAATATAACAACATTATATTTCAGCAATATCTACAACTGCCTCCACATTCAACCTCCCATACAAATGAGGGAACGCTTCATTTATTGATGAAGCCATTTCATATTTAAGCGGCATGGTTAATTTTGAGGTATCAATATGCAACAATACCAGGTTGGTTTGTTGTTGATAGTACCGCTCCAATACTCCTTTAACCTGTTCTTTTTCGCTTAAGTGAATAAATCCTTCCAGTGCAAGCGAAGGCGCCTCGTAATAGCCTTGTGCAAGCGCCTGCTGCCATTGCACTTTGCTGGTAACATGGTAAATCATTCGTCTAAAAATTTGGCTAAAGATAGTAATTCATTCATTTTATACCTGTTCATATCATCGTCAAAACACTTGCTTACTTCTTCCAATAAAAATTGAATAATGCGTTTAGTATTCATTTCCCTAAAGTAGGAGGTAGTAGGGGTTACATTAATCCGTTTAAAATAACTCTCCACATCTTTATGAGAATATATTTGTCCGTTGAGCGGATCAATATAAAATTTTATTTTTTCTGAATTGTGGGCCTGTGGATGTATAAGTGCATGCTGGGTATCCATGTAGGCCAATAAAAACTGCTTCGGTATATTTACGGCTTTCACCGGTACATCAAGCAATTCACACAGAACAAGGTATAAAATACCGTTGCTGATGGCATTGCCTTTTTTTGATTCCAGTGCTTTATTGATAAAGAAATCTTCCGGCTGGTTATAGGCAATTTCAATGCCTTTTTGTTTGTAGTAACTATATAGGATACTATTAATTACACTCACCTGTTCCAGCGGTGTTAGATAGTTGTTAAGCTCTAGCCAGATATTACGCCTCAGCTTTTCTATATCCTGTTCAGCCTGGTTTTTATGTATTTCCGGATAATGATATCTGGCAATTAATAAGGCACCTTCCAGTAACCGTCCGTTATTTTCTTTCCATAATAAAAAATCTGCAGTAAGGTCTTTAAAATGCAGCTGGTGAATCATCTGTTCAATTCGTTCCTGTATTTCATGTCTGAGTGTGTGTTCCCAAAGATGCTCAAGATTGGGTATAATAGCTTTGCCAAATGAGATGAGTTTATAACTAACGGTAAGGAACACCTCTTCGTCAGGGTCATCAATTAATTGCAGCAGGGCAGCTATTTCTTTGTTTTCTTTCAATACAGTTAATAATAAAACGTCAATTTCGGCAAATGCAGCAAAATATTGCTCAAAATATTTTCCACATTGCTGCGGTTAACAGTATTTCCTGTGATTACGCAATTTAATGGAAGTAAAATAGTCTGGTTACTACTGACTCATTTAGTTAAAAGTATTTATTTGCAGCAAATAACCAGTTGCAAGTTCGAGGAATAAGTGCAACACGTTGCCTGGTTAAATTATACCATATTAGTTTTTCTTTATCAATACCCTTACTTCACCACCTTTTTAGTCTGTTCAAAAAAGAACACGCCTTTTTTATTAGACACTATGATATCAGCCAACTTATCTCCATTAATATCTTTTATTGCTATGCTGTTTCCAATGCCAGAATTTTCATCAACCAGGCGAGGTATCCATTTTGGATTTTTACCGGGTATATACTGAAACCAATACAGCACAGCAGGTTCGTAAGAACCAGGATCATGGCCATCCTGGTGGGCAAGGTAGCGTTTGCCGGTTACAAGATCTGGGTATCCATCGCCGTTTATATCGGTAAAAGCCAGGCAATGGCTTTGCGAAAAAAGTTTACTTATATCGTGTGTGATCCATTTGATGCTTCCGGCTGCAGTAACTATTTGCTCATGCCACCAGATACCGTATTGATGCGCCGAAGAACTGAGGATATCCATATCGCCGTCTTCATCCACATCGTACGCAAACATGTTGGCACAATCTGCACCCAGGTCAGCAGGATGAAATGTCCAGTTTGCAGCCGTTACATCTGCCGGAGATTCCCACCAGCCTGATTTTATTATTACGTCGTTGCGGCCATCTTTATTTACATCACCCCAGCCCAGCCCATGTGTGTAGCGGTCAGTGGCTATCATGCTGTCGTTGCTGATAACATGCCGTTGCCAAACAGTATCATTTACAGCAACAGGAGATTGCAACCATATCACCTGCCTGGTAGTAACATCATTACAAATAAGGTCCATCCTGCCATTCCTGTCCACATCCACAAACGCCGGCGATTCCATACCAGCATTGGTGATTATAGTATGCCCCTGCCATATTCCTCCTTTATTTTTTGGGTTTTGATACCAGCGGCAAACCCCTCCTGGCTGGTCAAATTTTATCAGGTCTTTCCACCCGTCATTATTTACATCCATGCAAAAATTTAGAAAGGTAGTTCGATAACCGGGAACAGGGTTAAGCGTATCTGCATGCAACAAATGCCGTTTCCATAAAGGCGCTTTCCACCAATAATTACCCGCCAGTATATCTTCTTTACCGTCATTGTTTACATCACCCACCGCTACTCCTTCAGAAACAAACTCTCTGCAAATGACATGTTTTTTAAATTGTACGGTGTTGGTACTTTTATTATGCTGTGCATGGACCGTTACTTTACAAAAGGTAAGTAATAGCATTATCTGGAATAAAAACCTGGGTTTGTTGGGTGATGTCATAACAATCTGTTTAAGGGGTTTACATAAGATGCTATCAACTTGCCAGCCACTAATATTTGAAGGTATGTACTGGTCGTTAACTGCCGACATAAGTTTAGCTTTTTTATAATTGCGTTTAAAGGTTTTATACTTTGGGTATTTATTAATGCACTCACTGTTGAAAAATTATAGTTACAACTATTAGGCGCAGCCTTTCACAAACGATGAAGTGGACTCTTTTTATTTCGCTGATGCAGCAATCATTTTTCCCAAAATTTTTATGTCAACATCATCAAGGTTATTAATATAAAGGCAACCGGCGCCGGTGTTATGTGTACCCAATTTGGGTAACGCATCAGCATGCCGCCGGAGATCAATCAGGTGTAATGATAAATTGGCTTTACGTGGGGAAAACCCGATTTTAAACCAATCTACTTCTCTTCCGGTAGTGGGGCTCTTATACCTTACATCTCCGAAACCAATCATTGAACTACCCCACATTTTGGCTTTTCTTTAGTAGATTTTTCCATCAATTTAAAAACAATAAAACTGTCTTTTCGCTTTTGCTCATCAGCAATACTATTAATAAAATCTTCTACACTTAAAGCAGTTGGTTTAGTCTTAATTGCTGCTAATTTTTCCATGGGATATGTTTGTTTAAAGGTTGCGCCCAACTATGCTGTTGATGCCGCTATCAAAAAATAATTTCTTTTTCCTTTCTGCACCAATAAAAATTTATTATTCAACAACTGTTCAGCATTCACTGTATGTTCAATTGAATTTACCTTTATTTTATTGATACTTACACCGCCGCCCTGCACCATTTTACGGGCTTCTCCTTTGCTGGTAAAAATATTGGTATCGGCTAAAAAACTTACCACATCAATGCCGGCATCTAATACAGTTTTTGAAATTTCCACAGTGGGTACACCATCCAGTACCTGCAATAATTGTTGTTCGTTTAACTGTTGCAAAATTTCCGCCGTATCGTTGTTAAATAAAATATCCGATGCTTTTACAGCAAAATCATAATCTGCCCGGCTGTGTACAAAGCAGGTAACTTCCTCTGCTAATTTTTTCTGTATCAGGCGCTGGTGTTCATTTCCCTTGTGGGCTGCTATCAGCTCATCAATTTCATGCTGGGGTAAAAAGGTAAATATTTTGATGAATTTTTCCGCATCAGCATCCGCAGCATTTAACCAAAACTGGTAAAACTGGTACGGCGAAGTTTTATTAGCATCCAACCATACATTACCTTTTTCCGATTTGCCAAATTTGCCGCCATCTGCCTTTGTAATTAACGGGCAGGTAAATGCAAAACCTTCACCTCCCGTTTTTTTTCTTATCAGTTCCGTGCCTGTTACAATATTGCCCCACTGGTCGCTGCCGCCCATCTGCAGTTTACAGTTTTTGTTTTTGTGCAGCCAGTAAAAATCATAACCCTGCACCAGTTGGTATGTAAATTCTGTAAAACTCATTCCGTTATCGCCATCCAGTCTTTTCTTTACACTGTCTTTACTCATCATGTAGTTAACAGTAATGTGTTTGCCCACGTCCCTTATAAAATGAAGAAAGCTAAAGTCTTTAAACCAATCGTAATTATTGGCCATTTCGGCTGCATTGGGTTTGGTGGCATCAAAGTCTAAAAACTTTTCCAATTGTTTTTTTACGCAGGCAAGGTTGTGTTGTAAAACATCTTCACTTAATAAATTTCTTTCTTCGCTTTTGCCACTTGGGTCGCCCACCATTCCTGTGGCGCCACCTAACAATGCAATGGGTTTGTGGCCGCAGAGCTGCAGGTGAATCAATAATATAATGGGAACTAAATTGCCAATATGCAAACTATCTGCTGTTGGGTCAAAGCCAATATAGCCGGTGGTTACTTCTTTACTCAATTGTTCCTCAGTACCAGGCATTATATCCTGTATCATTCCTCTCCACTGTAATTCTGCAATTAAATTTGTCATGTAATTGGGCTTTGTATTATTTGTATACCTGTATAATTTTTGCAAATGTGCTTACAAAAATTGATAAAATGGTTGAATAAACTATTTTTAAACTGTTGAATTTTTTTTTTCGTTATTCATTTTATCTAAAGTATTACTGCTGTTTTTGTTGTACAGGTTTTTACTGCAAGGTTAACTTTTTTAAACAAGCAGCTATATTAAAAATAAAAGGATCTGGATTAATATGGTCTTGCTAACAAAAAGGTAACTCCACATTAACCTATTACAGTTAAATTTGTTCTGTTTCTAAACTTGTTGTTCGCACTTAAAAAAGGACAATTTAGTTTTGAAAAATACGTTTTAACCGTTTAGGATGGCCTATTATAAAACATATACCAAAAGGAAAATATTTTTATGACCCCCAAATTAGCTGCTGTTGTTTTGTCTGTGCTGGCAATTCCATTGATATCTTCTGCTCAATTTAGAAAATATTCCAACGAATTTTTAAATATTGGTGCCGGTGCAAGGGGGCTTGCAATGGGCAGTGCACAAGTTGCTTCCGTAAATGATGCAACCGCTGGTTACTGGAATCCAGCCGGGCTTGCCGCCATAAAAGATCACCCTTCTATAAGCATTATGCATGCAGAATATTTTGCCGGTATTGGTAAATTTGATTTTGCCTCTGTGGCAGTGCCAGTGCAGGATAATAAGCGTACGCTGGGGTTATCCGTATTGAGATTTGCAGTTGATGACATACCCAATACGTTATACCTTGTAGCGCCGGATGGCAGCATTAATTTTGATAATATTCAAACTTTTTCCTCGGCAGATTATGCCATGTTACTGTCTTTTGCCCAAACTATAAAAGAGGAAGAAGATTACCGGCTGAGTTTTGGTGTTAATGCTAAAATTATTCATAGAAAAGTAGGCAGCTTTGCCAGTGCATGGGGGTTTGGGATAGATGCTGGTATTCAAATGCAGGGCCCCAACTGGCGGTTAGGGTTGGTTGCAAGAGATCTTACTACTACTTTTAATGCCTGGTCTTTTAAATTTACAGAAAGAGAAAAGGAAGTATTGTACCTTACTAAAAATGAAATACCTGTAAAATCTTCGGAGCTTACGGCGCCCCACCTTGTATTGGGTGGTGGTTATAATTTTAATATCAGCAATTCAGTGAAGTTACTGGCAGAGGCTAACCTGAACCTCACTTTTGATGGCCAGCGAAATACGGTTATCAGTGGCAAAACCATCAGTGTAGACCCGAGTGTTGGCCTGGAAGCAGCTATCAGCAATGTATTCTATGTTAGAGCCGGGGTTACCAATTTTCAACAAGCATTGGCCGATGGAGACACGCTAAATAAAAGAAAAGTATGGATTTATCAGCCAAGTTTGGGTGCAGGCGTTAAAATAAAAAATGTAACAATAGATTACGCTTATTCTAACCTTGCCAATCAATCCAATCCCTTGTACACACATGTATTTTCATTGCGTTTTAACCTGGTAAAAAGAGATTAAATCCATCATTGCAAATTTGAATTTATACTATAATGAGAAAAGTATTATTGGCCTTTTTTATATTAACTGCCATCGCATCCAACGCACAAATAAATAATAGCTGGATAGATTACAACAAATCCTATTATAAGTTTAAAGTAGGTAAATCTGGTTTGTGCCGCATTGGCCAGGCCACTTTATCTGCGCTTGGTATGGGTAGTACACCGGTTGAGTATTTTCAATTGTGGCGCAATGGAGAAGAAGTAAGGATTTTTACTTCAATATCCACAGGCCCGCTGGGCAGCTCTGATTACATTGAATTTTGGGGGAAAATGAATGACGGTATACCTGATAAAACTTTATACAGGCAGGCCGGTTTTCAATTATCGGATAGTTTTAGTATTCACTCAGATACAGCCGCTTATTTTCTTACTATCAATCAATCTGCATCTAATTTGCGGTTTATTAATGCCGCCAACAATGTGGCTGGTAATACACTTAGTGCTGATGCATATTTCTTTCGCAAGGTTACAATGGCCTACAAAAATCAATATAACAGGGGGTATGCTGTATTGGTGGGGGAATATGTGTATTCATCATCTTACGATATGGGCGAGGGCTGGACGAGTTATGATGCCTACCCATGTTGTGATATTTTTAAAGAATTTACCGGGTTAAATGTTTACACCGCAGGACCTGTAAATAGCGTTTCCCTTTATATTTCAGCATTTGGTAATGCTTTAAATACAAGAAATTTAAGGGTGAAATTTTTCAATAATATAGCTGCTACTACGCCAATGAATTTTTTTGATACAGTCAAAAAAACTTTTAGTAATCTGCCCCTCAGTTTGCTTCAAAACCCAGATTACCTGCAGGTTGCAATGAATGGTACTTCTACTAATCCAAACGACAGAATAGTAGTGGCTGAAATGGCGGTAACCTATCCCGCCAGATTTAAATTTAATAACCAAAGCAATTTTTATTTTGATTTGCAGCCCTCAGCCATTGGTAATTACATTGAAATAGAAGATTTTAATAATGCTGGCGTTGCCCCGGTACTTTATTGTATGAGTGATGGAGCCCGTTACACAGGTGATATTTCAGTTGCCGGAAAAGTAACGTTTGCCTTACCTCCATCCGGTACCGTTAGCAAAAAGTATTTATTGGTAAGCGAGGATGCAGGTAATATTGCCACAATCAATTCGCTGGAAACAAAAAACTTCGTTAATTATAATTTGCCAGCCAACCAGGGTAATTACCTTATAATTTCAAACCCATTATTATACAATGATGGCAATGGTAATAATTTCGTTGAGCAATACAAACAGTATCGGGCTTCTGCGGCTGGCGGTGGTTATAAACCGGTTGTTGTATCAATAGATGAATTAACCGATCAGTTTGCATTTGGTATAAAAAAACATCCGCTGGCAATAAGAGATTTTATCAGGTTCGCTTACCAGCAATATGATCCAAAACCACAGTATGTTTTTTTAATAGGCAGGGGCATTACTTCCATTGAATACAAACAAAATGAGGCTAATCCGCTGGCAGATAAATTAGATCTTGTACCAACTTTTGGCTGGCCCGCATCTGATGTTTTGTTGTCTTGCGAGCAGAATAGAAATGTACCACTGATTCCTATTGGTAGGCTATCTGCCATTAACGGAACTGAAATAAAAAATTATCTTAACAAAGTAATTGAATACGAGCGGGCACAGGCCAACAGCATACAAACCATTAATGAAAAAGCATGGATGAAAAGGGTTGTACATATAATAGGCGGAAAAGATAGTATAGAAAATGCTCAATTCAGGGCTTATATGGATGGATACAAAAACACGGTGGAAAAACCGGCCATGGGCGCAAGAGTGGAGACGTTTGAGAAAACATCAGCCTCGGCTGTTGAACAGGCTAATGGTGAAAGAATTCAACAATTGATTAACGAAGGGGTGAGTGAGATAGCCTATTTTGGCCATTCATCTGCCAATACACTGGCATTTAATCTTTCTGATCCGGAATTGTTTAATAACCAGGGTAAATATCCCATCTTTTGTGTAAGTGGGTGCAGCGCAGGTAATTTTTTTACCTTCGATCCGCTTAGGTTGTCCGGCAGCATGTCCATTTCCGAAAAATATGTACTGGCTGATAAAAGAGGCAGTATTGCCTTTGTAGCTAGTACACATCTGGGCATTCCCCCGTTTTTAAATTTTTACAATACACAGTTGTACAATAATTTTTCCAAAGATATGTATGGCAATACAATTGGAAACCAAATACAAAGAGTATTACTAAACCTGGGCAGTAACCCACAATCATTGGATTTTTACACCCGTATTCACCTGGAGGAGTTAAACCTGCATGGCGATCCGGCTATTAAAATGAATTCATTTAGTTTGCCCGATTATGTAATTGAAGAACCACAAGTTAAAATTAACCCAACCATTTTAACAGTGGCCGATAACAGCTTTACAGTAAGTGTAAAAATCAATAATATCGGCAGGGCAATCGACGATTCTATCAGGGTTGTTATTAACAGAAAATTACCCAATGATTCTGTTCAGGTTATTTTTAATCAGTTGATACCTGCACCGGCAAATGCAGATTCATTGAAATTTACAGTTCCTATCAATCCTATTACAGATAAAGGACGAAATGTACTCAGCATTACATTAGATGATGGCAACAGGGTAAACGAATTGAGTGAAAACAACAATTTCCTTAGCAGGGAATTTTATATTTTTGAAGATGAGATAAGGCCCTCTTATCCGTATAATTATTCAATTGTAAACCAGCAGAATATTACTTTCGCAGGATCAACCTCTAATCCATTATCGGCTCAAAGACAATACCTGATGGAGATAGACACTACTGAATTGTTTAATTCAGGTTTTAAAAAACAATACAGTAACACTGGTTCGGGTGGCATCATTCAATTTACACCTACTAATATTTCTTTTACGGACAGCACTGTTTATTACTGGAGAACCTCCATGGTGCCCATAACCAATACAGCCCCCATCTGGAATATTTTTTCTTTTATATACCTGCCAAATGGAGGTACAGGTTTTAACCAGTCTCATTATTTTCAACATAAAAACAGCACTTACAGCACCAATATTCAGTTAGATGATGACAAGGTTTTCCGTTTTAAAAGTCAAAACAGAACCTTGCAGATTAAAACAGGATTATACCCCGCAACCTCATATGACAGAATAAGTGTAATACTTGATTTTGAACAGTTTGAAGAATATGGTTGCAAATATGGTTCTCTTCAATTTTTAGTGTACGATACCATTAATATTCAGCCGTGGAGTAATTATAACACTGCAGGACAGGGGCGTTTTGGTAGTTGGCCTATATGTGTTTTGCCTGTCAGAAAAATATTTGAGTTCCCCTATAACAATCCTGCTTATAGAAAAAGAGCCATGGATTTTCTTGACAGTATACCTGATGGGTATTATGTGTCAATAACTAACCTTGGTATGGTAAGTAATACTTCCTTTATTGATAGCTGGAAAGCAGATACAGCTGTATTGGGCGCTGGTAAGTCATTGTACCATAAACTTAAGTCAATAGGTTTTACTACCATTGACAGCTTTACCAGAAATCTCCCATTCATTTACTTCTATAGCAAAAACAACAATCGATACACGCCAAAGCAGCTAATGGGTACCACTGCAAATGATCAAATGGCAGGGAACTTTTCAGTGCCTGTAAAATATAAAACCGGCGAAATAACATCTCCGGTATTTGGGCCTGCCCGCAACTGGACTTCTTTGCATTGGCGTGGACAATCTAATGATCCGATACTTAAAGATTCGGTATCTATAGAGGTTTTTGGTGTAAAACAAAATGGAGTAGCCGATTTGTTAAAAACAATAAGACCTGCCACAGACACATCACTTGCTTTTGTAAATGCAACTACTTATCCGTTTATTAAGTTAAGAATGCAGAACACGGATAATGTTTATGCTACCCCCACTCAATTAAATTACTGGAGAATTAATGCTACTTATATACCGGAGGGTGCTGTAGCACCCAACATTGTATTCCGTTTTAGGGATTCAGTTGAGCAGGGAGATAAAATTGATTTTGCGCTCGCATTTAAGAATATAAGTGCTGTGGCATTTGATAGTTTACGGATAAAATTTATTATCACCGATCGCAATAACGTGCCACATACTATTGCGCTTCCAAAAGGAAAAGCCCTTGTAGCCGGTGATACGCTTTTGGTGCGCTATAGTATTGATACCCGTAACTACCCTGGTTTAAATACTTTGAATGTAATAGTGAATCCTGATAATGACCAACCAGAGCAATACAGCTACAATAACTTTATTTTTAAAGACTTTTTTGTGCTGGAAGATAAAACCAATCCTTTGCTGGATGTTACTTTTGATGGAGTGCATATTTTAAACAGGGATATTGTTGCTGCAAGGCCACATATATTGGTTAAGCTTAAAGATGAAAGCCGGTTTTTAGCCCTTAGTGATACTTCGTTATTAAAGGTAAATATCCGTTACCCGGATGGTAATCTTCGCAGGGTTTATTTTGGCGATACCATGCGCTTTACGCCATCCACCATTGGCAATGGCGACAACACAGCGGCCATCGATTACACCCCCTACTTTACAGAAGATGGGGAATATGAATTGATTGTTTCCGGTAATGATGTAATGGGAAACAAGGCCGGCACTATTGAGTATAAGGTAAGTTTCAATGTCATCAATACCCCCATGATCAGTAACATGCTCAATTATCCTAATCCTTTTACTTCTTCAACAGCATTTGTGTTTACCATTACTGGCAGTGAAGTGCCGCAAAATATCCGCATTCAAATTTTGACCATTACCGGTAAAGTGGTAAGAGAAATAACCAAAGCTGAATTGGGCGATCTGCACATAGGTAGAAACATCACCGACTTTAAATGGGATGGCACCGATATGTACGGACAAAAACTGGGCAATGGCGTGTACCTCTACA
>JAYTTM010000314.1:0-1989 GCA_043745055.1 Chitinophagaceae bacterium
AGGGAATTACTTACCATCATTCAATCAATACAAGCAACAATAGTGGGTGCAGATATTGTAGAATACAATCCTGTAAGGGATATCAATAACATGACTGCAATGGTTGCGTATAAAGTATTGAAAGAGCTGGTGGCAAAAATGTTTTAATTTTTCTTAATGACTATCCGCAATTAGGAGCTAAGAGGCGTAGCTTCGGTCAATATTGTAACAACGGGTTTCAACCCGTTGATGAAGTAACAGATAATCTAATGAGAGCCGTAGGTTCTGCCCATATAAAAATTCAGTAACAGTTAGTTGAAAACATCCAGGTTTATTTAAAGACACAACAATATGCGCCGAGCCTACGGCTCTCAGATGGCTTGTTTCTTAAAACACAACGGATTAAAATCCGTTGTTACAAAACAGAAGCGAGCCTACGGCTCTACAGTTTTTTAATCGGTTTGCTCTTAATTGCGGATAGTCATTTTTTTCTTTTAATAAAGTATTTGCATATCTGGATTGATTACGGATTTATAATTGCAGTTGCTTCAATCTCAATCAACAAATCATCATTAATCAGCCTGCTAACTTCCACCATGGATGTAACCGGCCGGATGGTTTTAAAAAATTCACCGTGCGCTTTTCCCGCCATTTCCCAGTCAGCAATATTGGTTACAAACATTCTGGTGCGTACTACATCATTCAGCGAACTACCTAATTCAACCAGTACTTTTTCAATTTTCCGGATGATGAATACTGTCTGTGCGTACAAATCATCTTTACCAACCAACTTATCCCCATCCATTGCTGTTGTGCCGGCAACTTCTATCAAATTACCCACTTGTATTGCCCTTGAGTAACCAACAATTTCTTCCCATGCTGATCCTGAACTGATTTTTTGGCGCATTTTTTTATCTACAAATTACAACTTTTGAACTATTTTTTCTGTCATCAATAAATTATTGAATATAGTAGAAGGCTGTTTGAGTTAAATATTTTTGAGACCAGCAATAGTGCCTTTGGGCAGCATCGTTGTGTCACTCCCTTGTACGGCATACCTTTTTTCAACTTTAATTATGCAATAGGTAAAACAATTAATTTAGCAATGACAGCTTTCAAGTATTTAGGCTCATCTAAAAAATAATTTAGATGGTATGAAATATTATTTTATTCCTATCCCGTTTCCACCTACTTTTATGCCTATCAAATATCAGCATATATGCTTATAGCTTACATTCTGAATAATTGTAATTTTTTTATCAATTTCAAATTTTTATTGATAGGGTATAGGTATGATGCAAACAACACACAACGATCATTCTTTAAGCGAAGTACACCAAAGCATTGATACCACCGGGGTTAAAAAAACTGGCTGGAGAAGATTGCTTTCTTTTTTAGGACCTGCCTATTTAATTAGTGTAGGCTATATGGATCCCGGTAACTGGGCTACCGATTTACAGGGTGGCAGCCAATTTGGCTATAGCCTGATTTGGGTTTTACTGATGAGTAACCTGATGGCATTATTGCTGCAGGGTTTGTCTGCAAGGTTGGGTATTGTAATGGGCAGAGATCTTGCCCAGGCTAATAGAGAGGCATATCCCAAAAAAGTAAATTATATTTTGTATGGATTGGCAGAGATTGCCATAGCAGCCTGCGACCTTGCTGAAGTACTGGGCATGGCTATCGGTATTCAATTATTAACAGGGCTGTCCCTTACCTGGGGCGTTTCCATAACTGTGCTGGATACCTTTTTGTTATTATACCTGCAAAAACTTGGTATGCGCCGTATGGAGATTTTTATCCTGGGCCTGGTGTTGGTGGTTTCCGTTTCTTTTTTAATAGAGATTATATTGGTAAAGCCGGTTGCTTCAGAAATAATGAGGGGCTTTGTACCGCACTTGCAAAATGAAGCGGCTTTATATATTTCTATCGGGATAATAGGCGCTACCGTAATGCCCCATAATTTGTATCTGCATTCGGCCCTGGTACAAACCCGTAAAATTGAACGGA
>JAYTTM010000315.1:0-1988 GCA_043745055.1 Chitinophagaceae bacterium
TTCAGGCCGGTTGATTTTTCAAAAACTACTACCGAAGCGCCGGTTTATATTACTGGTTTTCAGGTGCAAAACAAGGAGCTTCAGATTAGTGCCGACAGCACCGATTTAAAAAAATCTATTTTATATACCGATGAAATTACGTTGCCATATAACCGCTCCTCTTTTAGCATCGACTTTGCAGCCCTTAGTTATATTTCGCCAGAAATGACTTCATTTAGTTATGTAATGACAGGCATTGATAAAGAATGGACAGAAATAAAACCCAACAGGAAAATATATTTTACCAACCTCTCGCCGGGTACATATATTTTTAAATTAAAAGCCGAAGTAAATGGCAACTGGAGTAAAAAGGAAAAGCAACTCATCATCAACATTCTTCCACCTTTTTGGGCAACTACCTGGGCTTACCTGCTGTACATACTTGTTGCTGTCGGAATTGCCTATTACCTGCTGCGAAGCTATCACACCATTGTAGAAGATAAAAAAGAAAAAGAAATTTATGAGGCTAAGATTGACTTTTTCACCAACATAGCGCATGAAATAAGAACACCACTCACCCTGATAAAAGGCCCTGTAGAAAATTTATTGGAGAAGGTAGATGAACTTCCGGAAATAAAGGAAGATGTGATTACCATGGAAAGAAATACCAATCGGCTAATTGCACTCATCACACAAATATTAGATTTCAGACAAACAGAAACAAAAGGATTTAGTATTGATTTTTTAAAGGTGAATATTACGGCCATTTTAAAAGATAGTTTTATTACTTTTTCAGCACTTGCAAAAAAAAAGAACCTTGATTATAAGATAGAACTTCCGGCTAATGAAGTTTATGCATTAGCTGATGAAGAAGCACTGACTAAAATTTTCAGCAATCTGATTAATAATTGTATAAAATATGCAGGTAAAAAAGTAGTGATCCGTTTAATGAAGGAAGAATTTGAGCCAGCGAATTTTACAATTGAATTTGAAAATGACGGCACGCCTATCCCTCAGGAAATGAGGGAGAAAATATTTGAACCTTTTTACCGGCTTAAACAGTCCATTAAACAACAGGGAACCGGCTTAGGTCTTGCGCTTGCAAGGTCGTTAACAGAATTACACAAGGGTAAATTATACCTCAAAGATTCACCCGAAGGGTTAAATATCTTTATTTTGTGTTTGCCTCTAAAACCTGAGCAACAAAAAGGGAAAAAGAAAAATTGACTACTACAAGCAAAATAAACTTAGCTATATGCTGCCACTATTATTACTGGTTGATGACAATGAAGAAATTCTCGATTTCCTGGAAAGAGTACTTTGCAGCAAATACAGTATTTTAAAAGCAGAAGACGGTATCACCGCCATAAAACTATTGGAAACAGAAGCAGTACAACTGATAATAAGCGATGTGATGATGCCTGTGATGGATGGATTTGAATTGTGTAAAATCATCAAATCCAATTTCGAGTATTCTCATATCCCGGTTATATTACTTACTGCAAAAAATAGCATTCAGTCAAAAATAGAAGGACTTGAACTGGGTGCAGACGCTTATATAGAAAAACCATTTTCGAAAGAACATCTTCAGGCACAGATTGCCAGTTTACTTAATAACCGGAATATGATCCGGGAATATTTTGCCAGCTCACCATTGGTGCATATCAAAAGCATTGCTCATTCAAAAGCCGATGAACGTTTTTTAGAAACTTTAAATGACAGCATTTGTGCAAACATTGAAGACACAGACCTGGATGTAGAAAAGCTGGCAAAGATTATGAATATGAGCCGTATTACGCTGTATAGAAAGATAAAAGCCATTTCTGTATTAACACCTTTTGAAGTAATAAATATTACCCGGCTTAAAAAAGCTGCCGAATTATTGGCGGAAGGTGATTACAAAATTTATGAAGTGGCAGATATGGTAGGCTTTAGTTCTCAAAGCAATTTTGCCAGAAATTTTCAGAAACAATTTGGTATGACGGCAACTGAATATGTGAAAGAAAAAA
>JAYTTM010000316.1:0-7239 GCA_043745055.1 Chitinophagaceae bacterium
CCACAGGCAATTACTATAAACTGACGGCCTTTAATTTCATAAACTGCAGGTGTTGCAAAGCCGGAGGCGGGTAATGTAGTTTCCCATAATAATTGGCCGGTTCGTTTGTTAAATGCCCTGAACTTGCTGTCGCTGGTAGCAGCTATAAACAGCAGGCCACCGGCTGTTACAGCCGGGCCGCCATAATTTTCTGTTCCGGTAATAATGCCTTTATCTTTAAATGCTTTATGTTGCCCCAGGGGAATTTTCCAGGCTGTTTTTCCGGTGCTGAGGTTAATTGCATTCAGCGTGCCCCATGGTGGACGAATAGCCGGTAATCCGTTGCTTGTTAAAAATTTATTATAGCCAGTACCAGAGTAAGGAAGATTTAAAAAACTATCTAACACAATGGGAAGCGTAAACTTATTTTTTGCGGCTCTTTTATCTTCTAAAATAAAAGCTGCAATGGCATCTCTTTCTTCTTTTAAAAGTTGTGTAAAGGCTGGCATCATCCTTCTGCCGCTTTGCAATAATGTGTCTAGTTGTAAGCTGTTGTATTTTTCTTTTGCATTTATAATGGTTGGGTAATTGCCGCCGCCTTTTCTATCAGGCCCGTGACATGAAATGCAGTTTGCAGTGTACAAACGTTGCCCTGCAGCAAACCAGTTCTCCTGAATTTTTGTTGGTGCCGGCACATCTTTCATGGTTAATATCCAGGGCATTTCATTGGCATTTACAAACAGTAAATTGGTCGCCGGGTCAAATGCAGGACCGCCCCATTCTGCACCACCATCATAACCGGGAAAAATTACGGTTCCCTTTTTTGAGGGAGGCAAAAACATATGCCCATTGTTCAATGCTGCCAGTTGTTTTTTTATTTGAAACTGTTCTTTTTCACTTACCAGGTTATTGATATCAGCTTCGGTGAAAACCTGTCGTACAAAGGGTTCTGGTAAGGTTGGCCTTGGTTGGGTAGGAGAAAGTTTTTCGCCTGTTAAATCTGTTTCGGCAGAAACTTTTTCTTCATTAATTGGAAAAAGCGGTTTACCGGTAGTGCGTTCAAATAAATAGATAAAACCTGTTTTGGTAGGTTGCGCAACGGCTTCAATTTTTTTTCCGTCCCTGGTAATGGTCACTAATGCCGGTGGTGTAGGAAGATCTTTATCCCACACATCATGATGTATTTGTTGAAAATGCCAGATCTTTTTTCCGGTGGCGGCATCGAGTGCAAGCAGGCAGTCTGCAAAAAGATTATTACCCTTTCTCATGCCACCAAAAAAATCATACGACGCAGAGCCGGTGGGTACAAACAGCATACCCTTTTTTTCATCCAATGTAAAGCCGCTCCAACAGTTGGCGCCGCCAATGTGTTTCCATGCGTTTGGGTCGTCCCATGTTTCATAGCCTTCTTCGCCAGGTTGCGGTATGGTATGAAAAATCCATTCTTGTTTGCCAGTATGTACATTATATGCCCGTATGTGCCCGGGCGCTGCATTGGCACCCTCATCTACCCTTGACCCAACAATAATCAAATCCTTATAAATAATGCCCGGTGATGTATTGGTAATGTATAAATTGGATACGTCTCTTCCCAAACCAATGTGTAAATCTATCTTGCCTTTATTACCAAAAGATTTAATGGGTTTTCCTGTTTCAGCATCTACCGCATTTAAGAAAGAGCCTGCTGTAAAAAAAAGTCTTTTGTCTTTACCATTTTCCCAAAAACAAATGCCACGTATATTGTTCATAATGAAAAAACCAGCATTGCCACCTGCACTGTCCTGCGGATTGTACATCCATTTTTCTTTGCCGGTAGCCGCATCAACTGCAAATATTTTTTGCGTAGGGGTAGTTCCATACAAAACCCCGTTTACAATGATGGGGTTGCATTGTATTTGTGAATGATGCGCTGTGTCTGCATCACCGGTGCGGAAGGACCATGCAACGGATAGTTGCTGCACATTGCCGGTATCAATTTGTGTGAGCGAAGAAAAGCGGGTACCCTCTTTGGTTCCGCCATAAACTGACCATCCATTGTATGCATCGGGTGTGGGTTTGCTGTCGTTACAACTGCCGAGGATCAGCAATATGCACAGCAATAGCAAGGAGGTTAATTTCATATTAATGGAGCCAGGTTTTTAGGTTTAAGCCATCAGGGAGTGAATATACATGGATTATTTTCGATGCTATTTATTCTATTAATTTGTTTTGATAAATTTTCCGTTTAGATGTGCAAATGAAAAAATCGTTTCTTTGAAAGATTCAACTCTTTTTTAATTACTTGTCATCTACAATTTACCCAAAAGAACAAAATACAATACATCATCCACACATTCAACAACGTTAAACTATTTCAACTATTTTCAACAACATTCAACCATCTTCAACAACGCTCAACTTCTTCAACAACGTTCAACATTTCTACTTATTTTGCTGCCCAGTAATCGATTACCAACACTTTATCCAATATGAGTTGCAAAATAGCGCCAAAGGCCTTATGGGCGGGGTGTGGAAGGTAAATAGCACGGTCTTTTTCTGATGAAAAACTTAGAGAGAAGCAGTGTGTAAATCCCTGGTTAAGTTCTTCGGGGCTATTGTTAATGCCCCACTCAAATGATTTTATTTCCTTAATTTTTGACGGTAAGGCCCTAAATGCATCTTCTACCTTTTTGATATCGGCAACACTGCTACTGTCTTTAAATTTAAATAAAACTACATGGCGTAATAATTTACCTGATGACTTTTTTTGTTTCTGCGCATTAGTTATAGTTGCTATCGTTAATAACATCAACAGGATGGAGATAGTCTTTTTCATGTGTTTAATTTTTTAGCAAGATAATAAAAACTCACTATCCCGTTGGCAGTAAAGTAAAAGTTTCAGGTTAATTTGGTATACTTACAGTTTAATAATTAAGTTGCGTTGAAGTGTTTCTCCCATATTGGTAGAGGGGTTTTGCGGTTTAGCTGAACCCCTAAATAACAAACCATTAATGAATAAAAAAAAGCCTACCTTAAATAAATTTATTTGATGCAATAAATAGTTGTCTTCAGCAAAATTCAGTTAAAATCTACTTTAATCTTTCCTCCACTTCTTCATCTTCTTTTTCATTTATTGGTTTGGGGTAATCGTTTTTCAGTTGGTCTTCAAATTCAATTTCATCTTTTTTATTCCGTACCACCAGGAAGACAATTAATGCAATAATTGCAATGCCAAAAATGATTAGTATTGTCCAGTTCATGATGTAAGATTTATGTTAAAGTTAAAATAATTTCCGCCTTCTTCTTATTATGTCAGGTTATTTTTTTAATAGTTGTAAATTAAAATAACAAAGGACAAATTTACCTGCAGCAATTCAATATTATTATTATCAGTAAACGTTGTAAATAAAAAAGGGGCAATAAAATATTGCCCCTGGTATGTTTGCCGTTTTCTAATCTTTACTTATGATGAAACAGGTAAAATACACCTACCTGAAATCCTCGATTGGTGGATTTGGATGAAGTGTTTTCATTGATATTGCTCAATCCAAGATTGTACCTTGCATCGATACCGAAATTTGAAGTAGGATTTACATAACCAATGCCAGCACCTAAGCCAAAATCTACTTTCTTAAAATTGTTTTTGATATCAACAGTTGAGTTGGGTGTTTTTGCTTTGGCATTTACCAAAAAACCAATTTGTGGACCAGCCTCTAACCTGAAACCATTATCAAACATATATTGAAATAAAATAGGTACATTAATATAACCTAATTTTATTTTAGTTTCAACACCATCGTTAGTAAATTTTGCACCCTGTGCAGAGTAAACTAATTCTGGCTGTAATGCCAGTTGCTTTGCAAGATGGATGTGCCCGATAAGTCCAAGATTAAAACCCAGCAGGTTATCGAATTTTCCACCGTTATTATTGTTGATATTGTAGACGTTTAAACCTCCCTTAATACCAATGTTAACGTTCTGTGCTTTGGCCGTTGCCGTCATAAGAATTGCAGCTAGGGCTACATTTAAATAAAGTTTCATAATAAATTGTTTTAATTAATATAATGTTATTACTGCCGTCCATTTTTTTATGGGATTTAGGCTTCGTCAAATATATTGCAAATACACGTCCAGCATTACTTTTTTAAAAAAGAACCATTTGTAAGGAATGCAAAGTTTTATTTGCCTTACAATTTTACAACCTATTGCTGTAATCTTTAAAATAATAATTGCCTTGTATAACCCTGTTAGTAGCGATCTTTAAAAAAATATTTTTCGTTTGGAGAATCTACTAATAAATAGAAAAAATTACTTAGAAATAGTTTTTATTTATTCAGATTGCAGCATAGTTTGCAAATGAAAATTGTAATAATCTGTTGAGGAAACTACACTATTTGGGGATTATTATACTCAATGCTGATTCTACTTTTTTATCTGCCCCCCATTGGTAAAGAAGACTTATTACAACTTATCTTTAAATAATTAAAACTATCCATACTTATTAATAATGGTAACTTATTCAAAAGACACTCCTTTCTCCTTAAAGCAGGAAATGGTTCATAGCATTATCCATGCCTTTGGAATATTATTCGGCATTATTAGCATTCCCATTCTTACAGCTATTGCAGCAAAAAACGCAAGTGTTATTGGTATTGTAGGTGCAAGTGTTTATGGGTTTTGTTTTTTGATGTTGTTTACTTTTTCCACCTTGTACCATAGCTTTCAGCAACCACAGGTAAAAAGGGTGCTGGAAGTTTTTGACCACATCAGTATTTATTTTTTAATTGCAGGTACGTACACTCCATTTCTGTTAATCTATTTAAATGATTCTTTTGGCATCATGCTCTTGTGTGTTTTATGGGGATTGACAGTAGCAGGTATTGTTTTTAAAATATTTTTTACTGGTCGCTTTGAGGTAGTCTCCCTTATTATTTATGTGGCAATGGGCTGGATATTGGTTGCGGGAGGAAAAAGGTTTTTCATAGACCTGCCAACGGATGTTTTAGTGCTGCTAATAATTGGTGGAGGACTGTATAGTTTGGGTATTATTTTTTATTTGTGGCAAAAGTTTTACTGGCATCATGCGGTATGGCATTTTTTTGTGTTAGTTGCAGCTGTTTGCCATAATGTAGCGGTGCTATTGGCAGTTTGATTGGTTTTTTGAAGAGGTTTATTGTTGTTGAACATGGTTGATGGGGTTTAAGAAGTTGATGAAGTTGACAGGGGTTGAAAACGGATCTACAATACTTGCTACATCACAGATCAAAAATCACAAATATAAAATCCTCGTTACCTGCTTGCTGTTTCCGCATCCAATACTTTAACTGTTTTATAGTAATAGTTAGAGGCTTCTTCGGGGGATTCACCGATACACACAATCCCAAGTTTGCCGAATTGAGATAAAGCGCCAATCATATGAAACATTACGCCTTTCTGCATTAATCCATCAAAATGTAATCCATGAAACATCGCAATCTCAATCAGGTCTCTTGGTGTAAGGCCTACATAGGCATCATTTTGTAAATTATCCGAAGCAAAATAATAACGGTGCAGTTTAGCGGGTGTTTCAAATATGCCCGTTGCCTCATTGTATCGTCCATTGGTTAAAAGCTGCATCATCAAATAAGGATGGGTTGTTCCACCTTTACGCAGGTTTATTTCAATGGCATAATGTTTCCAGTTTTCATTCTCTTTTACTGAAATAAAATCAATACTAAAACGCCCAAGTACGCCTTCTTGTTTTAATGCGTTGGCAATGGTTTTTGCTATTTCACCAATCTGTATTTTGTAGCCTTCATGAGCTGGAAAATGGGCGCCTAGAAATACCTGCTGCGATTCTCCACCCAAAACCTGGTCGTGGGTTGAAATTAAATCTACTTCACCCAACGGGTTTATCCTGCATTGTACAGATGGAGAGGCTTTTGTTTCGCCATCTACAAATGCTTCCACAATACCGCCCATTTGTGCAAATTTTTCCAGGAAAACTGCTGTGCTTATATCTTTTGCTACGGGTATTATTTCTTTGTACAGGTTATTATGTATCCAGGCGTATAACTCTCTTGTATTTTCCAGTTCCGGGTATTTTATTATTGCATTACCATCCCCGGAAAATCCATCATTCATTTTTATTACGGCCTTTTTTAATGCCGGGTACATATCCTTTAATGCTGCTACCGCATGTACAATGTCTTCGTAACTGTAAAGGTTTTCAGCTCCAGGTGGCATTGGTATTCCTGCTTTTAAAAACAATCTTCTGCTTCCGCTTTTAGTACCCAGGTGAATTAAGGAGGGATCACAGCCATAAATTGGTAAACCAAGCATTACTGATAAAGTTCTTTCAAAATGAGTGGTGTTAAAACAGGCAATATGCGCAACATGTCCTGGTTGAATACTCTGTTTGATGCGTTTCATTAAACGCTTTCGTTGCAGGATTTTTTCTGTAAGCGAAATGGATGAAGCATCATAACAGCTAAGCATTGTAAGCCGCTCCCTTGCATGAAAACCGGTAATGCCGGGCAATAGGTGTATGTAATAGTCAATGATAATGGGGTCAATGGGCATACTGCTTACATAAGTAATATGGGTGCAGGGCATGCGCAACAGCATTAGCAGACAAAGGAGCCTTTCTTCGTAGTACATCGACCCGGTAATTTTTGAAAGCACGTCCTGGTCAAGCGTAAGACTAGGAATTATTATTATAGTTTTGGATGCCAGATTGTCTGGAAAAAATAATTCAAATTGATTGGAAAATGCCTGTTGTAGTTTTTCAAATTGCTGCAACTCTTCTGTAGAACCCGGTAATGGATGGTGACTGGCAAAATAATAAAAAGATAAATTGTTTATGCCGATATTCTTTTCTTCCGTTCCCATAATCGGTAATAAATTTTGCCACAAGTTGCTTAAAAGTCTTTCATAAAAAACTGAGTTTTATCATATCAATAAAAGTATTTTGTCATTTTTTTTCTATTTTCTACAATCGATTGTTGAATCTTTCAGTTGAATGCAAAGGAATATAAGCAGCAATTGACATGAAAGCTTTTAGTATTACGTAGGGTTATATTTATCGCTAACAAATAGCCTCCCTTATACCATTAACGCTGTAAAATACATACAAATGCTGTTATGTACTTAGTGATGAGAGCAGTTTGTATTAATCTTTTTTGGTAGGAATAATCAAAACTGGAATATTACTGTGATGCAATACTTTTTCAGTTACACTGCCCATCAGCATTTTTTCCAGACCGCTCCTGCTATGTGATCCCATTACGATTATATCAATTG
>JAYTTM010000317.1:0-1984 GCA_043745055.1 Chitinophagaceae bacterium
TTCAGCAATGCCAAAAACAAAATTCCCTTTAGGAACTAATGAACCATTTAGATAAATATCATTGAGCAGGCGCATTTTTACTACAGCACCATTTACTAAAGTTTGCGTTTGATGAACTACTGCCTCTACAGTATTTTGTTCTTCTGTATTTGAGTCATCTTCTATACCGTAAAATTTATTTTCAGCCTGTCTTTTTACTTTACCTGTATCAAGTAAACTGATATTGTTTTTTGCAAATTGTTTTGTAATTACAAAAACCTGTTCCTTGTTTTTCAATGATTGTACTTTAAGCTTTTCTTTTATTCTGTCAGGATGCTGTATGTCTAAAATCTTTTCCAGCGTTCCATTTAATTGTTCCATTTCAGGGTCTGAATCGGTATTACCATTCATTTGCTGCATCATATTTTGCAGCCTGTCAACTTCAGTTGAAAACTGCCCATCGCTGTCATTCATTTGAATAACCTGATTTGAATTACCTAATGTTTGTGCAGGAATATCAGGTTGATTTATCTGCTTATTAATTTCATTTATTTTTTTATAAATCCTTTGTTCATTGGCATCTGTGTTTTTGTTATAAGGTGAATTATTTAATCCACTATAAACTGGTGCAGTGCTTATTAAATCACCTGTATCAGATAGTATGGCATTCTGCCTGCTCAGCATGGAGTCTTTATAATACGGGTCATTACGCAAAGCTTCTTCCCGTTTTAATGAGTCGGCATCAGCTTCATTATAAAATGCAAGCTTATCTGCGTTCTTATCATCTTTCAAATTGGCATCAGGTAGTTGCAGGTTCAACCCATTATTAATTTCTCCCAGATTATCTTTTGACTTGCCTTGTCCGCCTCCCATTGCCCAGAACGCCATTGTAACAAATGGAAATATTAAGACTGGCAAAACCAACATCATTTTTCGTTGCCTCAAAAATTTGGCTGAATGTTTTTCTTTCATTTTTATTGTTTTTTTTGTGAATAATAAACTTGTTCAATAAGTGTAAGGCTATTGAACAAACCTGGCCTCTCTTTAATTAAGTTTGGATGTGTTTGTTTGTATTCCTGTACTTTTTGAAATTCATTTTCTGTTATCAGAAATGCCTTGTCTTTCTTGTAAGTATTTCTCGGAATACTTATTGGCTTAGGGATGATAGATTTTGCTTTATCAGATACTTTAAAAGAATTTACGATTGCCGCAATACTCATTCCTCCAAAGGCAATACAAACCAAATAAAGAAATATCCACTGCTGCTTTTGTTTCCAGTTTTTTGTTACCTGTTGTAAATTGATAGCAACCCAATTTTGAGTTTTTAGTATGCCATTGGCTATGCCTGTGGCTGCCTTATCCTGTATATTTAATTTGCTTTTATTTCTTTTGAAAAGTTTCATCGGTTCTCTGTTTTAATGTCTTTGTTTTCCAGCGTTTCCCATTTTTCAATCAAAAAGCCATGAGGGTTATGTTCTGAACGGGAAACATTTCTTAAATAGCCCTGGGTAACTAAATTTCGGGTTACAATACTGTTGGGTCTGATGATTTTTATAGTACCAGTACAACGAAAGAAATAGGGTTCCGATTTAATGTTTACAGTAATGCTGTCAATAGATATTTGCTGGCTTATATTTCCCGATATAATGTTGGAGAAGTATGCAGTTTCTTTTAAATTATCATATTGTTTTTTTGCAGAAGCGTTTGCCATGTACAGCGCTTTCGAAATATTTTTTTCAATTACCTTTTCATCCGGGTCAAGTGTAAAGAAATAGGTATGAAATAAACTGATGTGGCTTTTTGCTTCTACCAATACATTGTCTTTTCTTTTAGAAGCGAAAGCTTCCATTGCCTGGTCTCCGGCCAATATGTATATTTTATCTTGTACCCGTGCAGATAATTCGTAGCTTTTATACAATACAAAACCACATAGCAAAAAACAACCTGCTACCAATATCAAAGAAAATGCTTTGATATGCCTGAATGCTGAATCAATATTTTTTGT
>JAYTTM010000318.1:0-1980 GCA_043745055.1 Chitinophagaceae bacterium
TTTGCACTCCTCTAAAAAAATGCAGGACCGGTAGCTCAGTTGGATAGAGCATCAGCCTTCTAAGCTGAGGGTCATTGGTTCGAATCCAATCCGGTTCACAAGGCTACAACTCAATACTACATTGAATTGTAGCTTTTTTGTTTTATTAATTGTTTTATTAACGTTTGCACAAACCGTTTGCACAATGTTAATCCAATTTCTAAATAACTGCCGCATCGAGAATTTAGCAGATCATACAAAAGACAGATAACGTATCAAAGTACAGTTTGTAGAATAATGGTGTTTTTCTTATCGTTTCCTAAATAATTTGTAAAAATTTATAAATTTAGAAATAAATCAATAAATCACTATCAACCAACTAGATTTAATACTTTCAGACGAAAGAAATTACATTTTTAAATTTAGTCGGTTGATAGTGATAATCATTATATCATTAACATCCCCTTTTAAAACCAACCCGCTGATAGAAGGCTTAACAAAAGAAATTTTTTTTTACCATCTCCATGTAAAAAGCAACCATAAAACGCATCGTACTGGCCTGTCATTACATCCACCTGGTATTCATTAATTGCGAATAACAAATCCATTTTCCAACTCTGTCAACATCGATTTGGTTAGGGCTAGGTTCATTTTCAACCATTTTCCAATTTTCAATAGTGATTATTCACATTCAAGTCCCGCAGGTATTGCAGTATCATAGTAATAAAAGCTCCACTACAGGCACTGCTACATTTGGTTTCTTTACAGGCAGTGTTAAGATGATATCATTTCCTTCAACTTTATATCTTACTTCGGAAGCATCATGCAGAAACCGTGCATATTTTATTTTTCCTTTATAGCCCGGCAATGACAATGCCTGAGCATTGTAATTCATCAGGTGAACATATATTTTTTTTTCTGTCTGGTTATAAGTAAGCAATGTATTTTCTGGAACAGCAAATTCCGCAGGCGCCTGTTTGCAATTATAAATTGATTGGTTGTTATACTTCATCCAGATACCCATACTGTCTAATGCAAGATTGGCTCGGTAATCAAAATACCCTCGGGCGGTAGGCCCTACATTTAGCAAAAGGTTGCCGCCCTTACTTACTGCAGTAATTAATAAAGTCAGCAACTCATGATTTGTTTTCCAACTGTTTTCATCACGGTAATAGCCCCATGAACCTGAAAAGGTTTGGCAGGTTTCAAAGGGTGTACCGGCATATTTACCAAGGTCGGCTGGCTTTACCTGTTCTGGCGTTACAAAATCGGCACCATCTTTATAGTCATTCAAATCAAGCCGGTTATCAACAAGAATACCTGGTTGAAGTTTTCTTATCATCTTCAGTAATTCAACAGAACCCCAGTCGTTTTTATCTTTGCCATGGCCATTGCTATCAGGATAAGAAAAATCGAGCCACAGAATATCTATCTTGCCATAATTGGTCAATAACTCTTTTACCTGGTTATGAAGGTATGTTTTGTACTTATTCCAGTCTTTGCCTTTGTTTATTCTGGCATAGGCAGAATCTGATTCATCCCGTGGTTGTTGAGGATGACAAATATCCACAATAAAGTCAGGATGATGCCAATCAATCAGCGAATAGTAAAAACCTATTTTAATGCCTTCAGCACGAAATGCATCTACAAACTCCTTAACCAAATCCCTTTTTGCTTTTGTGTTCGGGGCTTTGTAATCCGTGTATTTGGAATCAAACAAACAAAAGCCTTCATGATGTTTGGCAGTAAGCACGGCATATTTCATGCCTGCTGCTTTAGCTTGTTTTGCCCATTCTTTTGGGTTAAACATATCTGGATTAAAATTATCAAAATAAGGCTGGTATTGTTCATTATTCATAAACTCCCATCGTTTAACCCATTCATGCCTTGCCGCTCCTGCATACAGGCCCCAATGTATAAACATACCAAAGCGTGCATTCGTCCACCATGCCATACGTTGTTGCTTTTGTCCAGGCTTTTCATTGCCTATTTGTTTGTCCT
>JAYTTM010000319.1:0-1979 GCA_043745055.1 Chitinophagaceae bacterium
TGTTTATCAGTAAATATGTATTTAATTAAAAACCCATATATTCTGAATACAATTATTGAGAGGATAAATAATCCTATGATCATTAAGATCGATGCTAGATTTTTCATAATATTAATTTAAAATTACCCTACTAACTATTACTAGCGTTCGGGTAACTCAATTTTTTAATCTTTTTTATGAGCTCTGATTTCTACTACTGAAAGAATAATAACAGCATCACTGTCTGCTTTTACATCTTCAATAGCTTCTTGGCGGTTTTTTGCTTGGCATACACTATTTAATACAACCATACCGTCAGCAGTAGTATATGAAATAATATACTGATGTTTTTTGTTTTCTTTAGACATAATATTAGTTTTAAATTAAAGTTTGAGTTTGAGCTGGTGTATTATTTCAAATACACTACTAGCACTCTTATTCTTCTTAGTTTTAATTCCCGAACGTTTAAGGAATTATATAAATTTAGGAAAGATGAACTTACCTGATTTTTGTTGAGTTAAAGGATAACAACCTGGTATAGCCTTATGCTGAGTTAAGGAAATTCTTATTAACTTACTAATCATTGGCGAGCGGGTGTATTTATTATCTATATAATTAGTAATAGTTAAAGGATCCCCTACTATAATCTTTTTTGCAGAGGAAGGATTACCTTGCTTTGTTAGATATTCAATATCTACTATGTAAGTGTTCATAAGAGTGGATTTAGTAATATACTGTCGGATTTTGGGGAAAAAAAGGGTAAAAAAGAAAAGAAGAAAAGGAAAAGGTGTGTTTAGTACACCACATTAAGCTATAAATAAGTAGAAATCTTAACCTAAATTAAGACTTCTACCTACAATATAGACTAATTTAACTAATAAAAGTTTTTTCTCCTATACAGAACTTTAAACTATTTCGTGAGAATCACAAGAAGGTTCAAGATCTATTCTTAGGTTGGTAAAGTCTAGGTTATTTATTTGTCCACGTTTTCCTATACCAAGAAAACTAGGATGTACGTTAACAACTCTAACTAACTCTTTACCTTTTGTACCGTCTGCTTTCTGAAAAGAGCGGTAGCATAACATTTGTTTCATTATATATGTATTGGTGATAAATAAGTTTTTTCTAGGGAGAAAATAAAGTATGAAAAATAACCGCTGCAGTTCTATGTATAACCTTAATACGCTGCAGCGGAATAATTAGTAGACTAAATAAGATCCAGGTGCTAATCCCTTACCCTTACCTAATCCTAGAGTAGCGAACTCTATCTGTCGTCACAGTACTGTTTGTCGTTTACAGCTAAACTTAATAACTACATAGGTCTTATTGTTGCCTATGCTATTATTTATTAAGAACTTGCTGCTCTCACGAACTTGAGAATGAATTTGTTTTTAAGAATGTGTTCAGATAATAACTAAATCATCTGAACGGTGGGAATTTTAAAACTATTCCCTATTGAAAGTTTACTGAAAATTTGTGAATAACTCTACCCCCGAAGGAGTAGAGTGTTAGATTAGTTAAAAGTATTCAATTCAGTTTCAAGTACTTCTTCAGCTTGTGCTGGTACTTGGTCTGCTTTAGGAAGTACAAATACATCTGCTACTGCATTACTGTCCATAGTATATTCATACTTCTGGAAGTATTCAGCTCCATTAAGAGAAGCAGCTGCACCGTCTTTACCCTTAGTTACTGGTCCTTGTGGCTTACCGTCTTTCTTTACCCAAAAAGGCTCAAGACCTATACTGCGTACAATAGTACCTGGTATGATCTTACCATCAGTTAATCCCATGTGCGCGACAACTGCTGCTGTGGTTGTAATAAATGCTACTCTGCGTGAAAGAGTAAGGATACCGCTAGGACTCATGCTGAGAGTTTCTGCTGCTACCATTACTTTACCAAATCCACGTGCAATACTTTCAGCACTTGTTCCTGGAGTAAATGTTAGTCCATTGTTTGGGTTTTTTACTACTTTAATTTCTTGGCTCATAATATAAATTTTT
>JAYTTM010000320.1:0-1977 GCA_043745055.1 Chitinophagaceae bacterium
GTAAGCACAAGTGCTTTAGTGCTGGAATTATAATTTACAATCACTGTACCCAATCCCGTAGATGCGTTAGCGGGTACTTCCTGCGAGCCCTGGAGGGTAGCAGTAAAATAGTTAATAGTTGATGCTGCTATAATCTGACCTCTTATTTCGCCTCCCGGAAAACTGGCATTATGAACATTTACATAAGCATTTCCACCAAGTATGCTGGCTTTATTTGCAGTATTAACGCCCGCTGCACTGTAAAGCGTACCTGATGTGGCAGCTGTAAAATTAAGGGTAATAAAAACAGCGCCGTTAACACCAGTTGCTCCGCTGTGTACATGTGCGCCGGATGCAGCAGCAGAAAGACCCGTAAATGCTCCTGTTAAATAAACCGAGTCAACCAATTTATCTACCAAAATTATTGCAGCACCAACGGCTGTTGATGCATTGGATGGTACTTGTTGTGTTCCTTCTAGTTTGGCAGTAAACAGTTCGGCTTGTCCATCCGATGCAGGAAGTAATTGTGCTCTTGCTTCTCCCGCCGGGAAACTGGCATTGTGTACATTAACGTACATATTACCATCCAGCAGAATGGTTTCCTGCGCAGCAGTTAAAGTAAAAGTACCTTTAAGACCACCATCAGTACCGCCGGTATTGGTTAAACTAAAAAGCACGCTAGCATTGGAACCCGCCGCTGCAGCCCCGTGAATGTGTGAGGCAGAAATGATTGCAGTTAGGTTGCTGTAATTACCCCATAGTTCTAACAATTTTGTTGCCGGAGTATATTTCACAATTACAATACCTGCTGCCAACGATGAATTTGCAGGAACTTCCTGACTGGATTGAATGATGCCCTTAAAAAATTTATCTTGAGCCTTAAGGGAAATACTAAACAATAAAAAAATGGACAAAAGTAGATGTGTAAGTTTCATGTGCGTTTGTTTTTTTGAAAAAATGATTTAATAAATATTTAATTAATTAGCTGATAAGTTAAGATAGGGGGGAATAGATAAAGTTGAAATATTTCTACCTTATCTAACCTGCACCCAACAAAGTTCCTGCCAATTATTTTGTTGAAAGTGAGATAGCGGGTATGTTAAATACCAAATAGAATTACTACTTAAACGCAATTCATCAACCAATGGTTGTTTCTGTAAAAAATATTTTTTTTACCAGTATTAAAAATGGCTAAAAAGATTAAACACTTAATTAATGTTGCGCTAAAAGGGAGAGAATGGCGAAACTATTTAATCATCATCACCGCTGCCATCGTTTCAATACCATCAAACAAATTTTGTAAGCGGATATTTTCATTTTCAGCATGCTGGTTATTATCGTGATTGGCAATAGGAAGCGTAATGGTATTGGCTTTTAAATATTTTTCAAATACAAACAACGGAAGGCTGCCGCCCATTGTTGGTTGCAGTACTAACTGGCTGTTGGTAGTTGCCTTTACTGCTTCAATCACTTTTTTAACAACAGGCAAATCCATTGATGTACGTTGTGCATTGTAACTATCCCCGCCGGCAATTACCTTAATGATTTTTCCATATTTTTTTCTCTCCTCATCGGTTGGTTCATTATCGGTTACAAAATATCCCTGGCCCTTTATGTGATCAATTACTTTTTGTTGCTGTCTTCTCCAATCGTTACCCAACACAAGCCTGAGATCAATGACAGCGGTTGCAAAAGTGGGAATTTGATTAGATGCCTGTTTGCCTACATTACCACTCTGCATGCCATTGATGTTTAGCGAAGGCTGGTTGATTGCCTCACTTAATGTAACAGCAGGCGATTCAACTGCACTAATCCCTAATTCATTTTTCATTTGCTCATCTACAGATGGTACCTCCTGCAACGCTTTTCTTTCCAACGCAGTTAATGGTATTACATCATCATAAAAACCCTTTACAGCCACTCTCCCATTGTCATCCTTCATGGAAGCCAATAATTTTGCCAGCATCATTGCCGGGTTGGGAGCCCAGTTGCCGTAAT
>JAYTTM010000321.1:0-7204 GCA_043745055.1 Chitinophagaceae bacterium
ACCTGGCAAGGCCAGCGCATGTACCTGGAAGATTTAATTGTAACAGAAAAAATGAGAGGTCAAGGTATTGGCAAAATATTATTGGATAAATTAATTGAAGTTGCCAGAGAGAAAATGTACAGCGGTATTATGTGGCAGGTATTAGACTGGAACGAACCGGCCATCAACTTTTACAAAAAATTCAAAGGGGTACAATTTGATGGGGAATGGGTCAATTGCGGCATTGATTTATAATTTTTTTTATGTGTGCAGCAAAGTATATTTTTCATTGCGTGTTCTAATAAAATAGTATGACTTGCTTTTATTATTTTAAAAGTACTGTTATATTTTTAAACAGGACTATAAATTGTATCTTGTTCAGGAATAACTTCTGCTATATTTCACCTTTATATCTTCAATACAATGCAAACATACAATTTGAAAAAAAACATTATATATTTATCGTATATTTTCTTATTTTTCTTTTTTGTGGCGTGTCAAAAAGATGAAGGGAAAACTGGAAACCTCGACACGCCGCCCGACCTTACTACAAAAGTACAATCGTCTGTTTCCGGCTTTGTTACAGATGAAAATAATGCGTCGGTTAATGGTGCTACGGTAACCGTTGGAAATATGAATACTATAACGGATAAGTATGGTTATTTTGAGATAAGAAATGTACAGGTAATAAAAGATGCTGCCGTTGTAAGAGTAAGTAACCCAGGATATTTTAAAGGTATCAAAACATACATTGCCGGCGGTAGCAAAGCAGCTTTCTTCAGAATTAAATTATTGCCCAAAACAAATGCCGGAACAATAGACGCTGCGGCAGGGGGTAGCGTCAATCTTGCGAATGGACTTGCTGTTACGATTCCTGCTAATGGGGTAATAAAAGCATCCAATAATGCTGCATATACCGGCCTGGTAAATATTGCTGTTAAATGGATCGATCCAACAGGCAATGATTTGAACAGGTTAATGCCCGGCGATTTAAGAGGTGTTGATAACAAGGGAACTGTAAAAATATTGACAACCTATGGTATGGCTGCGGTTGAACTCAGCACTTCTTCAGGTGAATTACTGCAGATTGCGGCTGGTAAAAAAGCGACCGTTAGTTTTCCAATACCGCCCTCTGTTGCAGGCAATTCACCAGCTTCAATTCCCTTATGGTATTTTGATGAAACAAACGGTTTATGGAAAGAAGAAGGTAGTGCTGTAAAATCAGGAAATAATTATGTGGGTGAAGTAAGCCATTTTTCTTTCTGGAATTGTGATGTGCCGAAAAGTTATATTCAGTTCAACTGTGTTGTTAAAGATGCCAGTGGACAACCTGTGCCAGGCGTACTGGTAAAAGTTTCTGTAGTGAGTAGTCCAAATAATCAAGGAGCCGGTTATACAGATTCATCAGGATACACCGGAGGCGTTGTTCCTAATGATGCCCAGCTATTACTTGAAATACTTAGTGATAACAGTTGTTCAAATGATATGTTGTATACTCAGAATTTTACTACCACCAACATAAACATATCATTGGGCACTATTACACTGCCGGCAAACAATACAGCAACTATTACCGGTAGGGTAGTTAACTGCAGCAATAACCTGATTGGCAATGGGTATGTAATAATGAAAATGGGGGATATTAATTATCGATATGCTGTAAACGGTAATGGTGCTTTTAATTTTACTGCTACCCCCTGCAGCAACAATCCGTCTGCAACATTGATGGCAGAAGACAATGATGCCCGGCAACAAGGCAACCCAGTAAACCTTAATGTCATTACTGGCAATAATAATGCAGGTACTTTAAGAGCCTGCGGAATTTCCAATGAGCAGTTTATTAATTATTATGTCAACGGTGTAAGCTATCCCCTGGCTGCTCCAGCTGACACAATTAATCATACTGTATCTACACAGACCATACCAACCGATGTGATATCCGGTCTTGCTTACACGGGTGGATCTGTTTCAAACTCTTTCACCGTTTGGTTTACACATACCGGTATTGGATTGAATAGTACCCAATCGGCCATCAGCATCGATGCTTATCACCCGGCTGATTCAACTTTCACTATCAACAGCCCCATCAATATAAATATTACCGAATACGGTGCTGTTGGTCAGTTTATTTCAGGCAACTTTTCCGGAATACTTACTGGTGCGTCACCTGCTAATATACCTTCCACCATCACCTGCCAGTTTAGGGTGAGAAGAAATCAGTAAAAAATCTAAAGCTAAACAAAATGCTTCCTTCAAAATGGGAAGCATTTTTTATTAATACAACACCCAACACTTACTTTTGCATCAATCAAATCAACACCTAAAACGAATTTTTATGGCAGAAAAAATAACCATGAGCAGCAATGGCAAATTGAATGTACCCAATCATCCAATCATTCCATTTATAGAAGGCGATGGCATTGGTCCCGATATTTGGAATGCAAGTGTACGGGTTTTTGATGCCGCAATAAAAAAGGCATATAAAGGCGAAAAAAAGATTGAATGGATGGAAGTTTTGGCTGGTGAAAAAGCTTTTAAAGCTACAGGTAGCTGGATGCCGGATGCTACGATGGATGCCTTTAAAGAATATTTGTTAAGCATCAAGGGGCCTCTTACAACACCCGTTGGTGGCGGTATCAGGAGTTTAAATGTTGCATTGAGGCAAGAGCTTGATTTGTATGTTTGCCTTCGACCCGTAAAATATTTTGAAGGCACGCCCTCTCCAATGTGGCAGCCGGAAAAAGTAAACATGGTCATCTTCAGAGAAAATACAGAAGATATTTATGCAGGCATTGAATTCATGACGGGCACACCCGAAGCAAAAAAACTACTTGATTTTTTAGTGAACGAAATGGGTGTAAAAAATATCCGCTTTCCCGAAACTTCGTCTTTTGGTATAAAGCCGGTGAGCAAGGAAGGCAGTGAAAGATTGATACGTTCTGCAATAGAACATGCCATTGCTCATAAGTTGCCTTCCCTTACGATTGTGCACAAAGGCAATATCATGAAATATACAGAGGGTGCTTTTAAAAATTGGGGCTACGAGTTGGCAGAAAGAGAATTTGGCGGTTATGTGTATACCTGGAACCAATGGGAAAGAACCAAAAAAGAAAGCGGCGAAGCTGTAGCAAATGAAGAAATGAAAATATCCGCCATCGGCGGAAAAGTAATTATTAAAGATGCCATTGCCGATAACTTTTTACAACAGGCTTTATTAGCTCCGCAAGATTATGCTGCCATTGCAACCCTCAACCTAAACGGCGATTATATCAGTGATGCGTTGGCTGCACAGGTAGGCGGTATTGGTATTGCACCCGGCGCCAATATTAATTATTTAACAGGGCATGCTGTATTTGAAGCAACACATGGTACGGCTCCAAGGTTTGCGAACACCAACACCATGAACCCCTGCTCCGTAATTTTAAGTGGTGTAATGATGCTGGAATATATGGGTTGGAGGGATGCTGCGGATTTAATTACCAACTCAGTAGGCAAAACAATCCGCAACAAAACAGTTACCATCGACTTTTATAACCTGATGAAAGCCGCAACCCTTTTAAAGACAAGTGAGTTTGCAGATGAGCTGATTAAGAATTTATAGGATTTACATAATTGAATATATTTGTGTACTGTAAAATAATTTTTTATGAAAACAAGTATAGATATTGATGAAGATTTGATGGCCAAAGCCATGAAGTATTCAAAAAATAAAAGTAAAAAAGAAATTATTAATACCGCATTGAGTGAGTATGTAAAGCACCAGATGCAGCTTAAAATATTATCACTTCAGGGTAAGGTAAAATGGGTGGGGGATTTGGATAAAATGAGGAGAAATGGTTAACTATGTCGTTGACAGTTCAGTTTGGATTGATTTTTTTAATAACAAATCATCCACTCAAATTGAAAAGGTAAAGTCACTGATACCGACTACAGCAGCCAAAGGCTTCATTTATATCCTTCCCGTTATTTTGCAGGAGGTTCTGCAGGGAATACAAGACGACAAACTTTACCCAATTGTTGAAGAAAATTTATTTGGGTTTAAAATGATTGAATTTAATGGTTATGAATTGGCATTGAAAGCAGCAGATTTATATAGGTTCTTACGAAAAAAAGGCCTTACAATCAGAAAGGCAAACGATTGCTTAATAGCTGCAATCTGTATTGAAAATGATTTTTCAATCATACATAACGATAAAGATTTTGACAATATAGCAAAACATACATCACTTAAAATTTACAATAATAATCAATGGCAAAAATTAAAGTAGCAAACCCCGTTGTAGAATTAGACGGCGATGAGATGACAAGGATCATCTGGAAATTTATTAAAGACAAACTAATTGTTCCATACCTGGACCTCGATATTAAATACTATGATTTGGGAATGGAATACCGGGACGAAACCAACGACCAGGTAACCATTGATGCGGCCAATGCCATCAAAGAATTTGGTGTAGGTATTAAGTGCGCCACCATTACACCGGATGAAGCAAGGGTGAAAGAATTTAACCTGAAACAAATGTGGAAAAGCCCCAACGGAACTATCCGTAATATTCTGGATGGCACTGTATTTAGGGAGCCGATTGTAATGCAAAATGTACCAAGATTGGTTACCAACTGGACGGCACCTATCATTGTTGGGCGTCACGCTTTTGGCGATCAATATCGGGCTACTGATGCGGTTATTAAAGGAAAAGGAAAATTAACAATGACCTTTACACCGGAGGATGGAAGTGCAGCACAAGTATTTGAAGTGTATACTTATAAAGGAGATGGTGTGGCGCTTTGTATGTATAATATTGATGAAAGTATTTATGGTTTTGCAAGAAGCTGTTTCAACATGGCGCTAACCAAAAAATGGCCACTCTATCTATCTACAAAAAACACCATTTTAAAAAAATACGATGGCCGGTTTAAAGATATTTTTGAAGAGGTGTACCAGGGAGAATTTAAAGCATTGTATGATGCTGCCGGTATTATTTACGAACATCGCCTGATTGATGACATGGTTGCCAGCGCATTAAAATGGAATGGCAATTTTGTATGGGCTTGTAAAAATTATGATGGTGATGTACAAAGCGACACCGTGGCACAAGGCTTTGGCAGCCTGGGTTTAATGACATCTGTATTGATAACACCCGATGGCAAAACACTGGAAGCAGAAGCTGCACATGGAACTGTTACCCGTCACTACAGGGATCATCAAAAAGGCAAACCAACTTCTACCAATCCAATCGCCTCTATTTTTGCATGGACAAGAGGATTGGAATTTCGGGGTAAATTGGATGGCAACCAGTCGCTGATTGATTTTTGCCAGGCATTAGAAACTGTTTGTATTGAAACTGTAGAAAGTGGTAAGATGACAAAAGATTTGGCAGTTTGTATTCATGGCAACAAAGTAAATCATGGTGAACATTATTTGTACACCGAAGAATTTTTGGATGCCATTGATGAGAATTTAAAAAAGAAAGTTGGAATGTAATTTTAATATATAACATTAAAAAAGGGTGACAGTTTTGTTGCCCTTTTTATTTGCAGCAAATAAAGGTTTGTGTGTGCATGCCTAGTAAATATTATAAGAAACTTCAATTGAAACAATAAAAAAACGCTCCACAAAAATGAAGCGTATTATTATTGCAATATTAAATATTTCACACTATCAATTATAAAATAAGGATCAATAATAAAATGATAATAATGATTGCGCCTACAGAAAGATAAATACCTTGATTGCTTCTAAGATTATTAGCATCCTTATTCATTTCTTTTAATTCTTTCTTAAGTGCTTTCCTGTCGGCGGATGTAAGCTGGGTTTTATCCATGTTTTGAATTTCTGCAACACGGTTTGTAATTGTAGTAAGCATTCGTACATCTGCAGTACTATCTGTTAAGCCTTTAGTTACAGTTGTTGCCATGGTTGTTGCTGGTATTGTAATAACAATCAACATTAATACAGCAAGCGATTTAAAATAGTTTCTGAAGTTCATAATCTAAATTTTAGTGGTTTAAAAATAATTAAAAATAATTTTATTGAAGTTGAAATTTTACAGGTAAATTAAACCTTGTTTTTACATTTTTACCCTTTATGCGGCCCGGACTCCACTTAGGCATTTTATTAAAAACTCTTAAAGCTTCCTGCTCTAAACCATATCCAATAATCGGGCTGGTTACAACCGGAGCATATAATTTACCATTTTCATCTACAGCAAAATTTATATTTACGGTTCCATCAACTCCATTATCGCTAGCTTCCACCGGGTATTGAATATTGTCGTCATAAAAACGTCCCAAAGCTTTTTCACCTCCAGGATAACCTGGTAAAATCTCTGTATTATTATAATACCCCTCTTTATCTACACTCATATCACCAGAAACATTATTGGCCATCACAATACTTACTTTACCTTTTTTCCCTTTTTTTGCAGGATCAGGCATTACTTTGTGTACTTTTCCCATCGAACTGTCGCTGGCTGTCATTTTAGTTGTATCAACATGCATCGGCATAGTTTCAGCACTGTCTTTCGTCATCATCGAACTGTCTTTTGTCATCATTGAATAGTCATCGGAATTGGTGTCTTTTGATGCACAACCAATACCAAAGGCTCCTGCAATCAACCCTGCAAAAAGGAGGTGTTTTTTCATAATTTTCTATTTATAGTTTATGCTTTAACAACTCAAAATATATGCCGTTAAAACAACAGCGAAACCGCTGTTGTTTTGTAAAGATCTATTCAAAATAGGGATACATGGGTTGAATATACAAGTATGTTGGGGAATAAATGCCCCACAATGTTCCCTTTCTCAAAAATGATCTTACGCCAGTAACAGTATCTTTGCAGTCTATCACCTACTTGGGTAGCAAGATGGGATATTGTTTTATTATGAGTACAAAAGGAAAAGTTTTAGTGGCAATGAGTGGCGGTATTGATAGTACTGTTGCCGCCCTAATGCTGCACAAAGAAGGATATGAAGTTATAGGCATTACCATGAAAACATGGGATTACGCCACCAGTGTGGGTGTTACAGGGAAAAAAGAAACAGGTTGCTGCAACCTCGATAGTTTCAATGATGCCCGACAGGCAGCTGTTCAGCATGGGTTTCCACATTTCATTTTAGATATACGGGAAGAGTTTGGCGATTTTGTAATTGATAATTTTATAGAAGAATATATAGCAGGCCGCACTCCCAATCCTTGCGTAATGTGCAACACCCATATTAAATGGCG
>JAYTTM010000322.1:0-7189 GCA_043745055.1 Chitinophagaceae bacterium
TTGCAGTTGGTATGTACATAAAATGATTTTTATCTTTTGAAAATTGAATCGAAATGAAACTCTAAAAAATCTTTTTTCGGCAAATATTTCTTCGGTAAATAAATTGGTGAATTTGTTAGATGAGCAAAATATTTTTCATAATAATTTTCAGTCTGTTTCTTTTTTAACACTGGCGAAATTAAAATTTCAAACTTATCATTTATACTAATGTATTCTTTATCAAAAGCCTTATCATAAAGAGATGAAAGGCAAATACCATTTTCAGGGCTTAATCTTTCGTTTTCATTTTTAGACCACGGGATAATATGACTTGCAATGAGTAAATCAGGAATGTCAATTCCAGTAATAGCACATTTATTTGAATAGTTTACCATTACAATCCTTCTGAAAAAGTTTTGATTGACCCTCGTTTTTACTTCCCGAATTTTTATTTCTCCCTTTAAGTTTTCTGTTCCTACAAGAATGTCTGCAAATTTTTGTTCGATGGTTTCATGTTGTTTCTCTGCTAATATTTTCTCACTTTCGAAAATTAATTCTTCTTTGTTATTTATAAATTCATTCCAGATTGGCTCTACTTGTTTTCTTCCACCAGACATTCCTTTAACGCCTCTTTCCTGATGATAAGGGTCAATGTGTGCAAAGTTTGTTAGTCTTATTGCTACTGCATTTGCAGTTCTACCAATGATGTTTGCTAAATGAATTATTTCTGGAGTACGGCTATGCATTTTACCAAAATCTAATTGCCAATAAAGATTAAAAGCCAGCATTAATTCTTCTCTTGTCCAGTTTATTTTAGCCATTATATTTTTTCATTTACAACGTAATTAATGTTTATGAACGCTAAAGCTAAATAGTAGCAATGCCGATGAACGCATTGATTATTATTTCATTTCCACTGGAAATAAAATAATAACAGAACAAAGTCCGCAACGATGTTCAATCAAGGCTCAAATGCTGGCATCAAAAATATTCACACAACCTTTTACAATATATTGAACATTTTTAAAAGAATGTTGAACTTTTCCCCACATCTTATTAGCATGTGCTTCATTTATGTTCCATCCGCTTTTTACTCAATTCCACTGCCTTATGAAGTTTTTGTTGTAGTAGTTTTTTGGATGGCAGTTCTGTCATAAACTCAGCTACTTTAATTCCGGCTTTATGCAGTTGCAATAATTCTACCTGTTCATCATTACCGGCTGCACAAAGTATTAAGCCCAATGGGGTTTCTTCGCCTTCCTGCATTTCATTCTTTTCTAACCAACGCAGGTATAATTCCATTTGTCCTTTGTAGGAGGCTTTAAATTTGCCCAGCTTTAAATCAATCGCTATTAACCGCTTTAACTTACGGTGATAAAATAACAGGTCAAGATTAAAATCTTCACTGTCAATTATCATCCGCTTTTGTCTTTCTACAAATGTGAACCCATGCCCCAATTCCAGTATAAATTTTTCCAGTTCATGCAATATGGTATCTTCTAAATTCTTTTCGCTGTAGGTATTTTTCAATCCCAGGAAATCAAGAAAGTAAGAGTCTCTGAATACATGGTCTGGTGAAAGTTTATCTTCTTCCCTCAATGTTTTTATTTCTTGCTGTATTAGTTTTTCGGGCTTTTTGCTAATGGCGGTACGTTCGTACAACATACCATCTATTTTTGCTCTCAGGGTTTTTACAGACCATTTTTCAACCCGGCACATTTCAGCATAAAATTGCCGTTGCAAGGGTTCTTTTAAAGGAATCAATGCTATAAAATGTGTCCAGCTCAATTGTCGTATCGCCGATACGACAATTGCCTCATCCGAAAAAACCTCTGCAAACTGCATCATCCGGCGGATATTTTTATCGGAAAAGCTATTACCATATTCCTGCCCCAATTGTAGTGACAGGGAAACCACAATTTGTTTTCCATACGCTGCCCTTTTATTATTCAAAACTTCATCATTGATGCGTTTGCCTATCTTCCAGTACAAAATAGTAAGCGTGGCATTTACAGTATATGCCACATAACTTTTGCTTTCATCAATAAGCCGGGCAATGTCTGTAAATAATACCTGCTCTGTGTTTAATTTTTAATCTTTGCCATTGTATTAATTATTTTGATACCAACTTTAGTTTTTTATAGCATCATTGTTGCGAACTTTGTTCTGTTATTATTTTATTTCCGGTGGAAATGAAATAATAATCAATCCTTTCATCGGCATACCTTTTGGCATCTTGTTTATGCAACTTAGCAAATGTTTTAGTTAACTCAAACAGCAATAAAAAACCTAAGGAATTTGGCATGAGCCGTCACAACGCTTTTGAAATTTGGCTGAAAGACATTTCCATAAAACCTGAATTAGCAGCTTTGTATCTGGCTGTGATGGAAGATCTGTTTAAAACAAAAGAAGGTGACCGTGATGCTGAAATAAAAAAGCTACATGAAAACATTGAAACGAATAAAGAATTGCTTAGAAGCTCTGCTTTAAAGTTGGCAAAGGATGAAATTGATAAATTCGTGTACCATACTGTATGAGATAAAGTGAATGAGGAAAACAGGGCTTTTGAATATAAGATTGCTGAACTGAAGAAACTTGAAAGCGGTCTTAAAGAATACTGCCACTATGGTATCTCTATGCTTAGTAATATGGGGCATTATTATACTACTGCTAACATTGAAAACATGCAAAGAATGCTTGGTTTGATAATCCCGGAAAAACTCGTGTATGATAACCGTACTTTTTATACCATGCAGCCAGGTGAAGTACTCAACCTGCTTTGCAACGGTGGTAAGGGTTTCAGCGATGGTAAAAAAGAAAAGAGCAACGGTAATGCTGCTCAGTCCTGTGTGGTGACCCCACAGGACAGGTTTCAATCCATTTTTTTAGAAAAATTCAAGAAGATAACTGAGTTAAAAACTGATATACGGGTTCAGATGCTGCAACCTGCTATATTGCCCAGGGAGCTGAAAGTAGCGTAGTCGTTGTATTTATACTCCCTCGCAGGTTTCTAAAAGTGAAGTTTTTATAATAGTTATTAGGCGCTGGTCAGTTTCTTCCGGGAGTTCATCATTCTTGCATCCTTAAATTTGGGGCTTACAGGCACATGCAATTCATAGGGCCTGTTAAAAGCCTCCTGGTTAAGTTTAAACCTTTGTGAAAGGATGCGGATGGTATCTTTAGATAAACCTTTCTTGTAGTTGAGCATGTCAGAAACCAAGCCTTCACTTACATCCAGAAGGTTAGCTAAATCAACAGCTTTCATTTTGTGGTCTTTCATTAAAGACTTTAATAATTCTATTGGGTCTGCATCATCGGAGCTGTTATGGTCTGCATCATACTTTTCAATGAGCAGGGTAAGCAATTCAATTTCATCCTGAACTGATTTGCTTTTCTTGCCGCTGTCAACCAATGTTTCAAGTGCATCACAATACCTGTTATATTGAGCATCGGTTTTAATGATTTTATATTGTAAAGTTTCCATCGTAATTATTTTAGTAGCTGTTCACCGAATATTGTTTGTTATCATCGCAAAGTTTAGTGTATTCGGCATGTGTGCCTATCCACTTGATGTATAAATGAACTCTTGTTACCCCAAAATGATATTTACATATCATCCTGAAATTATTACCTGCTATATCAAAGACCACCCTGTCGCTGCCATTGCCTAATGAATCTGCCGAACCAAAGGTTTCCGCAATATCTCCCGGCTCAGCCCCATCGGCCATTTTTAGAAATGTTAACCACAGCCTGAAAGAACTCCTGCTTCTTGCATTTTGTAAGGCGAAATCTTCAATTGACTTTCTCTTAATTAGCCTGACTTTCATTTATATTGATGTAAATATAGTAAAAGTTCACAAAAAGTGAAGTTATTATTAAGTTTTGTAAAGTTATTTAAGACCTCATTAAAAACAATATAGTTATATCGAAATAAAAAAGCATCTACAAATATTACTTTGTAAATGCCTTACCTTATGTGACCGCGTTAGGATTCAAACCTAAAACCCCCTCATCCGTAGTGAGGTACTCTATTCAGTTGAGCTACGCAGCCATACCTTTCCTTTCGGATGGAAGGCAAAAATAGAGATTTATTTTATTCATCCCAACTCTTTGTGCATTTTTGCCAAACAAAATATTGAATGAAGTTACATTTCTGGACAATCGGCAAAGATCATGAGGCTTATGTAAAGCCGGGTGTGGATATGTTTACCAAACGTATTTTCAACTATTACCCGGTGGAATGGACCATTATACCCACGCCCAAAAATAATTCCATGCTAAGTGAAATAGACCTGAAAAAAAAAGAAGGGGAAACCATCATAAACTTTTTGCAGAAGGATGATTACCTGGTACTGCTGGACGAAAGGGGCAAACAATTAACGAGTGAGGGCGTAGCAAACTTCATTCAATTGAGGGCCAATGAAAGTTTAAAGAATGTTGTTTTTTTAATTGGCGGGGCTTATGGTGTAAGTGAAGAGGTATTGAAAAGAGCCAACTACAAATGGAGTTTATCGCAGTTGGTTTTTCCGCACCAGTTGGTTAGAATGATATTGGCCGAACAAATTTACAGGGCCTGCAGCATCATCCGCAACGAAAAATATCACCATCAATAATTATCTTGCTTAAAATCGAACTATGGAAATTACCATTTCACTGATTCTTGTGCTGGCCAATTGCGCTGTTTCTATCCCTGCGTTTAATAACAATAAGCTGATGAACGACCTTATTTTTTATCCGCCTGCCATTGCCAATAACAACCAATATTACCGCTTTATCACACATGGATTTTTACACGCAGATATTGCCCACCTTGCCTTTAACATGATTGCACTGTATTCTTTTGGTGGCGCTGTTGAACAGATATTTTCTCTTGACTGCCTGTTTGGTTCCATGGGCAAAGTTTATTACCTGTTAATGTATATGGCGGCCTTAGTGGTTGCAACATTACCAACCTACCAGAAAAATAAAAATAATTATCAGTACAGAAGCCTTGGTGCATCAGGGGCAGTATCGGCGGTTGTATTTGCAGGTATTACTTTGTTGCCGCAGTTGCCGATTAATATTATGTTTATACCTATTGATATTCCGGGCTATATTTTTGGCATTTTGTACCTGGGAGTTTCTGCTTACCTTGATAGAAAGGGCGGCGGAAATGTAAACCATTCTGCCCATTTTTGGGGTGCAGCTTTTGGCATATTGTTTACCATTATATTTTGCCTTGCTTTGGCAAAAATGAATTTACTTGAAAATTTTATCCGGCAAATACAATCGGGTGGCAGAATATTGCCCTTTGATTGTTAGGCTGATGATTTCTTTGGTGCCATCGGTAATTTTAAACCGGTTGTCGATACGCATACCAACAACCCAGATTATTTTTTTATCCATTTCTATCACCCACACATTTTCCTTTTGGATGAGCGATAATTTTTGATCTATAAAAAAACGACTGAGCTTTTTCTTTTTGTCCATGCCCAGCGGATAAAAATAATCGCCTTGCTTCCATTTACGCAGGAGCAGCGGGAATTTTATTTCGCCTGCATTAAGTTGAGCTATCAGGTTGGTGTTTTGCAGTTGGCGGTTTGTAGCTGTATACTTTTCAATTTGTAAATTTCCGTCTTTAAATGAAATATTTTTGTCGCCTTCCTCAATCAAAATATTTTGTGCTTCCGTAGTTTGATTGGGTGTAATGATAAGCCAGTTGCGGTTTTTAATGATTCGGTGAGTAGCTGATTGGATGTATTTACCTGTTTCACTTTGTAATAATGCAATGGCTTCCTCCACCTGGTGGGAGGTAAAACCAATCGGTTTTATTATTTCAAATAATACTGAATGCAATGGCTTTACCTTCAATAATTTTAATATCGGAATATGAATTTCATTTCCCTTTTTCTCCAGTAACTTTTTAGTGTGATGCTCAATAGCCTCTTGGTACAATTGCTCCGTTTCTGTAAAACGATGAATGTTTTTTAATACATTTTTTTCAGCCTCCGGATAACTTTCTTTCACCAATGGAATAATTTGATTGCGAAAAAAATTACGGGTATAATCATTTTCAAAATTGGTAACATCGGTTACATATTCCAACTGATTATTGGCAACAAAACCTTCTAATTCTGCCCTGCGTGTAATTAACAGCGGACGTACAATTTTTCCTTGTTTTGGTAACATCCCCCTGATACCGGCAATACCCGTTCCTCTAAAAAAATTCATTACAACTGTTTCAATATTATCATCCGCATGGTGCCCGGTTACTATGAAACTGGCAGTCGGTGGTCGGTCGTCAGAAGTAGGTCGCCCCACTCCTATCTTCTCATAAAACCACAGATACCGTAAATCCCTTGCAGTTGTTTCAATTGATTTTTTTTCATCACTCGCAATTTGTTTGGTATCAAACTTCTTTACTAATACTTCCACTCCGTACTTCTCACCCAGGCTTCTCACAAATTTTTCATCCCGATCACTATCTTCCCCTCTCAATTGAAAATTACAATGTGCAATTACAAAATTGTAGCCTGCCTGTTTGCACAATTCGCACAACACAACAGAATCTATTCCACCACTAACGGCCAGCAATAGCTTGTCGTTGGGTTGAAAGAGATTCTCTTTTTGTATGTATTGCTTAAATCCTTGTAACAGTTCCATCCAATATCATTTTTTGCAGCTTTCGGGTCTGCCGGTTTTTAATCTTCCAGTTCTTCCAATGCTCCTTGTAACTCGCCATACGCATGTTTATCCCCTGCTTTTTTTGCTTCATTCATGCCGTTTGTATACACTTGTATCGCCTGCATTGTATCTTCCATCCGTTCTAATAATTTGCCGAAGTGGTAATAAGACCCTACATAACCCGGCTCCCTTTGCAAAATTTCCTCAAACAAATTCTTTGCATTGGCATCACGGTCAATTTTTATATATTCCAATGCCAGCGCATGTTGCAGAAAACTATCCTGCGGCGATGCCTGTAAATATTCCAGTAATTTTTCTATCCTGTTCATTCCACAATTATTTTTTTAACAGAGTATGCAATTTATCTTTACTTCAATTACCTTTGCGATAGTTGCATAAACAACCATTATAAACGATTCTTAAAATTATTCCTGCATGAAAATATTAGTTTGTATCAGCAAAACACCTGATACCACCGCAAAAATAGCCTTCGCAGATAACAACACGAAATTTGCCGGAGAGGGCGTTCAATGGATTATCAATCCAT
>JAYTTM010000323.1:0-1968 GCA_043745055.1 Chitinophagaceae bacterium
GCTTTTGTTTGTTACCTTTTACTTTTATATCTTTATTCATCAGCGGTTGGGGGCTTGACGAGCATTGAATTCCCTGCCTGCAGCAATACCCGACCGTTGTGTGCAACTTTATTTGCACCTTTTAACATTTTAAAACATCTCTTATGACCAAAACAACTGTGAATATTTCGGAAAAATTAATTTATTCAATTCTAATAGGATTTTCCTTGAGCATAGCTACAGTATTTTTTGGGCATATGTCTCCAAAAAATTGGCAAGGAATGCCAGCAGAGACAAAAAATTATGGAGCTGGCTACTTTTCAACATATTCGGCTAATGCAAGAGTGCTATTTTGTAGTTATGAATGTTTATTTGGTATGAGGCATCAATCAAATTGCAGTGATGTTACAATTTCAACAATGCATGATAAAAATCTTTCCTATAGTGAAATGTTTTCAGATAGTTTTGATCACTCTTCAATGATATTTATTATTGGACTTATTGCATCAATTGTTATTTACCTTATTCAAACCGTAAAAATTAAAGTCACTAATTAATTATTTATGTATAAAATATCAATCAATAAAGCAGTTAATGACCATTATTTCAATACGACTTTGATTGCCAATGATAAAACTCATTATATAAATATTTATATAAGTGAACAAGAAGGTGAAGTATTTATATCAATTACTAATAGTGATGACGGTTTTTATTTTAGAAGTTGTAATGATACATGTGAGGGATTAGAAGTAAACGCAGAAAATACCATATCGGAAATTTATGATTATATAAGAAACTATTATTTGAATAACGGGTATAGTAATTTTACACCTTGAAAAAGCTGCACACAACAGGGGGTTTGGCGTTATTGGGGCATGACCTTGTTATCTTCATCAGCAGCAACATGGCAGCTTTTGTTCGGGCAGGACAAACATCGGTGAACATTTGTTCTTATCTTGTACATCAGCAACGCATCAGCTTCGGTTCCGGGCGGACGACTTCCAAATCCCCCAACAACGCCAAGCCCTGTCCGTTGGGCGTCACCTTTCTGCACTTTCCCAGTTGAGCGAAATTTCTTACATTTGAGCTATGCAAGTACAAGTAGACATAGAGTTTGAGCAATTGGTAAAAATCGTAAAGACTTTACCAACAGGAAAACTTAGGCAACTCAAAGCCGAAATTGAAAAGGAAACAGGAAACGAAAAAGAGAAGACTGATTTAAAATCACTTCTTTTAAAAGGTCCAGTAGCAACAAAGAAACAGTTAGAAACCATTGAAAATAATAGAAAATCTATCAATCAATGGCGAACAAAGTAATTTTGGTTGATACATCTATTCTCATTGACTATTATCGCAAGACAAATAAAGCAAATTCTGCTTGGATTGGACTTATTGACAAAGGCTATGAATTTGTAATTTCTGCTATCACGAAATATGAATTATATTCAGGAGCGACACAAAGCCAAATTGAATTTTGGAACAGCATATTAGTTGCTATCCCAGTTATTCCATTTGATGAAAGTTGTGTTGATACAGCCGTGCAGATAAATTCTGTCCTCAAGCGAAAAAGAAAACAAATTGACCTAGCTGACCTTTTTATAGCAGCAACCGCAATTAATCAAAATTTGTCAATTGCTACATTTAACAAAAAACATTTTGATCGGATTGATGGATTGAGCATTGTAGAATAAGGCGAACGCCCAACAAAGGTATTGCTGCAAGCAGGGCGAGACGTTGTTATCTTCGGCTGCGGTTCGCTATCAGCTTTGGTTGTGGGCTGGACAAGCTTTGCTGGGCTTTTGTTTGTTACCTTTTACTTTTATATCTTTATTCATCAGCGGTTGGGGGCAGACACAGCAATGAATTCCCTGCCTGACAGCAATACCCGACCGTTGGTGGCAAGCTAATTACAGACCAAATTCGTGGTGACGTTTCCAAAAAAATTTGTTGACTCCGGCTTTCAATTATTTTACGGACTGGACACAC
>JAYTTM010000324.1:0-1965 GCA_043745055.1 Chitinophagaceae bacterium
GGTAATGATACCACCGCTACGGTAAGAGTGCCACACCAGCTAACGGCAACGGGTGGTGTGCAATATTTGTGGTCACCTGCTTCTCCGCTAAACAACCCATTTATATCAAATCCATTGGCAGTTTTAAATATGGATACCCGGTTTTCAGTAGAGGTAAAGGATGCGATTGGTTGTGTGGGTTATGATACTGTTTTGGTGAAAGTATATGAAGGCATCACGTATTATATGCCCAGTGCATTTAGCCCTAATGGTGATGGGTTGAATGAAGTTTTTAAACCTACACCGGTGGGCATAGTAAGCACCAGTTATTTCAAAATTTTTAACCGGTATGGACAAACTGTGTTTGAAACCAATCAATGGAACAAAGGCTGGGATGGCACCTACAAAGGAATTCCCCAACAAATAGGCAACTATATATGGGTGATAAAAGGAACCGGGCGAAACGGGAAGGTTGTTGAATTACGGGGGAATGTGGTGTTGGTGAGGTAGGGGAAGAGTAGGATTGTTCTGTTATTGAAATCATCAGATTATAAAAAAACAATTAAACTCATATTCAATATCACAAAACATAAAAACTATCGCTGCACTAAAAAATCGTTCATTCTTTTTAAACATTTATAATGAGATATTCTTTACAGCTAATGCAAAAAAAAATAGTACTGATCACATTAATCTGCCTATTTAAAATGCCTTGCGGTATTGCACAAAATTTTAGTTTTAGAAACTGGAATAAAGACAGCAATGCAGTTTTAACAGTAAGTGCTTTCAGGTCAGTTACGGTAGATAAAAGGGGAATCGTTTGGGTAGGGGCAGATTTGGGGGGACTGTATAATTTCAAGGATAGTACCTGGAAAAAGATTAGTACTTATCCAGATGTAACTTTCAGGCACATGGTTCCTTCCAATATTGCAGGAGACAGCAATGTGTGGGCTACTTCTATTGGGAAAACCGGGGTTCAGGCTATTACAGGAGGCGCATATCTTATCAATACAAAAACGGAAACGGTTACCCAATACGGATCTGGCATTGCCGGTGGCTTAAGTGCCCGGTATGCCAATTCTCTTGCACTCAGTAGCCGTGGTACTGTATTTGTTGCATTGGCACAATCCCTTACTGGTACTACCACTAACCAGGGAGGAGTATTTTTTAGTAATACTGTTAATCCTCCACTTCCATCTTCTACATCATTCACCAAAGCAATTCAGGATGTTGGTGATATTAATTATTATTCTGCTGGTAACAGGGGAGATGAATTATGGTTTGGGAGAGGTGCAAGCTGTGTAAATGGTGTTTGCCAGGAGCCTTATATTGCAAGAATCAGTAGTACTGGCGAAAAACTTCCCCCGATAACTGCTGCCATTTCCGGCCTTCCGTTTACCAATAGCAACACTGTTTTTGTCAGGGCCATTTTTACAGATTCAACAACCGGAAATACATTCGTAGGACTTAATAACGGAGGAATTGGTGTCTGCAAAAATGATGGAACCTGGAAAATACTTACCAGTGCCAACACCCCTTTTCCTGCAGGTGCCAGTGTTAATTTTAATGCCATAGAAAATGTATATGGTGAAATATGGGTGGGTACTACGTTTGGTGTTTTTGTTTATAATGGAACCGGATCATTAGACAGTATGGGGTCATTTAAACTACTTACAATGGCAAATGGATTGCCGTCAACAAGCATTACAGATATAGCTGTTGATACTGCCAGGTCATATATATGGGTAACGAGCCCTGTTGGGGTAAGTCGTGCCAAATACATACCACCATACATAAAAGGAATTGTGTACAATGTTTTTTGCAACAGGCCCGAAAGCGCCCTTGACAGTCTTAAATTGTATGAAGTGTTGCAAAAAAAAACCATTACAACAGGAGTAAAAGTAAAGCTATTTGAAAATGGCATACTAAAAGACTCCAGCGAAACAGATGCCGATGGCGTATTTGAATTAAAAAAAGCTGAAGATG